>JAEVZN010000168.1 GCA_023392205.1 Pseudomonadota bacterium | reverse complement strand
GTCTTGTGCTGGATCAGGGCCTGCTGCGGTTCGTGCGCGGGCACGATCTTCGTCAGGTGCTGCTGACGTTGGGCGTGGCCTTCGTTCTGAACGACATGGCGCTGGTGATCTGGGGCGGCGACAGTTTCACGGTGCCGATCCCGGAAGCGTTGCGCGGGGCGGTCACAATTTTTGGCATTTTCTATCCGAAATACCGGCTGTTTGTGCTGGTCGTCGGCATCCTTCTGTTCATTCTGTTGTGGCTACTCCTTCAGAAGACAAGGCTCGGCGCTCTGATCCGTGCCGGCGTGGACGACGCTGAAATGGTGGAAGCTTCCGGCGTCAATATCCGGATGGTATTCCTGTTCACCTTTCTCCTCGGCTCGGCCCTGGCCGGTCTCGGCGGGCTGATGGGCGGCGCCTTTCTGTCGCTGTATCCCTCGGCGGATGCTGAAATCCTCGTGTTCAGCCTCGCCGTTGTCATTATTGGCGGACGCGGGAGCCTTGTCGGCGTCGCAGTCGGCAGCCTTCTGGTCGGCCTCCTGAATACATTCGGGCAGGTGATGTTTCCGGAACTGGCATATTTCGTCATCTTTGGACCTATGGCGATCCTGCTGGCCTTCCGGCCGCTCGGCCTGTTTGGGAAGGCGACATGACCTCCACCACACGCACGATTCTGATTGGGCTGGCCGCAGTCGTCGCCGCGGCGCTGCTTCCCTTCGCGTTGTCCAATTATCAGATCGGTCTCGCCACCGAGGTCCTGATCTTCGGAATTCTGGCGATGTCGATCGACATTCTGGCGGGTTATGCGGGTCGCACATCGCTCGGCCATGGGGCCATTTTCGGCGTATCGACGTATGTCGTCATCTACATGGCGGCAGAGGGGATGTCGCCTGTCCTCGCACTCGCGCTTGGTATCCTCGCCGCAACTTTCGTCGCCGCGATCTTCGCATTGCTCGCGGTGCGGACCTCCGGCGTCTATTTCCTGCTGCTCACTCTCGCACTCGGCATGATCGTCTGGGGCATCTGTCTGCGCTGGACTCAGGTGACCGGCGGCGAGAACGGCCTGCGCGGCGATGTCCGGCCCGAGTTTCTCTACGATAACCAGTCGTTCTACTGGGTCGTTCTGGCGATCACGGCGGTGCTGACCCTCGCCATCTGGCGATTTGTGCGCTCGCCATTCGGACTGACGCTGCGCGGAATCCGTGACAGCGAAAGCCGCATGCGCAGTCTCGGCTATAACGTGCCGCTGCACCTGTTTATTGGTTTCACGGTGTCGGGCTTTTTTGCCGGCGTGGCCGGCGGGATCTATGCATTCTTCAATAATTTCGTCAGCCCGTCGACCGTTGCGCTGGCGCAATCGGTCGAAGGATTGCTAATGACCATCGTTGGCGGTGTTGGAACATTGTTCGGTTCCTTCGTGGGTGCCGCCGCCATCATTACACTTGAAAATATCGTATCCTCTCATACCGAGCGCTGGCAGACAGTGCTCGGGGTGCCCTTCATCCTGATCATGATTTTTGCGCCGGAAGGTCTCGTCGGGAAAGTGCGCGCTCTCATCGAGCGCGTAAGACGTTCACAATCCTAAGGCCCAGTGAAGAAAAGGATCGCGTCATGGACAGACGACAATTTTTGAAATCGACAGGACTTTCGATTGCGGTTGCCGGCTTTGGCAGCGCGGCATGGCAACAGGCTTTCGCCCAGGGAGGCACGATCAAGGTCGGGCTGATGGCACCGCTTACAGGTGTCGTCGCGTCCGGCGGCCGCGAAATGGTCGAAGGCACCCAGTTCTTCTTCGACTCGATCGGAAACGAGATTGCCGGCCGCAAAGTCGAGCTGATCGTGGAAGATGATGCTTCCAATCCCGACACTGCGTTGCAGAAGGCGCGCCGCCTGGTGGAGCAGGCCAATGTCCATTTCCTGATGGGAAATCTGCTCGCCAATACCGGACTGGCCGTTGCCAACTATGTCAAAAGCAACGGTATGCCATACTTCATACCGATAATTGCGGCCGACGATCTGACCCAGCGCCAGCGGATCAAGAACGTGGTTCGTGTGGCCGGCTACTCGGCCAGCGCCTTTACCCACCCGCTCGGCGACTGGGCACTCAAGCAGGGCTACAAGCGCATTGCCACGGTCAGCCAGGATTACACCTTCGGGCACGAGCAATGCGGCGGTCTGGCGCAAGTCTTCTCCGAAGGCGGCGGCGAGATCGTGCAGCAATTCTGGCATCCGCTGAATACTGCGGATTTCAGCCCGTATCTCGGTCAGATCGCCAATATGAAGATTGATGCCGTGTTTGCGATGGAGACCGGCGCCGACGCGACGCGACTGATCCAGCAATTTGCGAGCTTCGGTCTGAAGGGTAAAATTCCGATGCTCGGCGCGATGAATGCGACCGACCAGTCGGTCATCCGAACCCTTGGCGCGGAATGCGAGGGCATCGTATCGCCTGCGCATTTTGCCGAGGGCTCTGAGAAGCCAGTGACCAAGAAGTTCGTCGACGATTACACCGCGAAGTACCAGAAGATCCCGCCTCTCTATGGCTTCTCGATGTTCTCGGGCGCCATGTGGGTGGCGAAGGCTATCGAGGCCATGGGTGGCAAGATCGACGACCGTGAAGCCTTCGTAGACGCGGTGCTGAAGACTGAACTGGCGGATTCACCGTTGGGTACAACCGTCAAGCTCGATGCCTATGGAAACCCGATCTACGATGTGTATATCCGCCGCGTGATGAAGAGGCCGGACGGCAAATTCTGGAATGTGCCGGTCGAGACCTATGAAGGCGTTTCGCAATTCTGGAAATACGATCCCGAAACCTATCTCAAGCAGCCGCCTTACTCCCGTAACTTCCAGGGTATCAAGAAGGGCTGAGCTTAGCTCCCAGAGGGGCGCGGCCGCTAACCGCGCCCCATTCATGTGATTTGAGACTGTGACCGACAACATCCTCTCGCTTAATGACGTCGTCGTGGCCTTCGATGCACTGCGTGCAGTTGATGGCGTGAGCCTCGCGGTGCCGCGCGGGCAGCGGCGCGCGATTATCGGCCCAAACGGCGCCGGCAAAACCACCTTGTTCAACGCCATTACCGGTGTCATTCCGCCGACGGCGGGACACATTGCTTTCGATGACAAGACGATCACCAACTATCCTCCGCACAAGCGGGCGCAACTCGGCATCTCGCGGACGTTCCAGATCACCAACCTGTTTCCGAGCCTGTCCGTGCAGGACAACATGGTGCTCGCAATTCGCGGGCTTGAGCGACGAAAATTTTCGTTGTTCGGATCGCCCGATACCGACAGCACAGAGGATGAGCGCATCGCCGAGGCGTTGGGGTCGGCGCGTATGCATCACCGGCTGGATGTGGTGGTGAGGGATTTGTCCTACGGCGAACAGCGGCAGCTCGAAATCGCGCTGGCGCTGGTGACGCGACCCGTTGCTTTGCTGCTGGACGAGCCTGCGGCGGGTCTGTCGCCGGTGGAACGGACACTCGTTGCCGAAATCATCAAGGCGCTGCCGCGCGAATTGACGCTGATCCTCATTGAGCACGATATGAATCTGGCGCTCGGGCTGGCCGATTACGTGACATGTCTGCATGAAGGGCGGGTGCTGGTGGAAGAAGATCCCGAAGCGATCCGACGGAACAAGGCCGTGCAGGAAGTCTATCTCGGGACACCACGCCATGCTTGAAGTGCGCGATCTGCAGAGCTTTTACGGCGAGGCCCATGTCATCCACGGGGCGTCTCTGAATGTGAAAGCGGGTGAAGTGGTCGCGCTGCTCGGCCGCAACGGCATGGGAAAGACCACGATCATACGCTCGATCATGGGGCTTTCTCCTCCGAATGTTCGTGCCGGGAGCGTGACGTGGCGCGGCGAAGAATTGCTGGGCAAGCGGCCGCATGACATTGCCTCGCGAAAGATTGCGATCGTGCCGCAGGGACGGCGCCTTTTTCCGTCTTTGACCGTGACCGAGCATCTGACGATGCTCAAGTCCGCACGCGCGAGCGAAGGCTGGACCATGGACAAGGTGTTCGGTCTGTTTCCGCGCCTCGCCGAACGACGATATCACCGTGGCGGTCAATTGTCGGGTGGCGAGCGGCAAATGCTTGCTGTCGGTCGTGCGCTGATGATCGATCCGGATCTGATCCTGATGGACGAACCTTCGGAAGGGTTGGCGCCCGGTCATGGTGCAGCATCTGGAGGAGATCGTGATTGATCTCAGGAAGTCCGGCATTTCGATTCTGCTGGTCGAACAGAATCTGTATAGCGCGCTCGCAACGTCTGAACGGATCTACGTCCTTGATACCGGCAAGATCGTGTATGAGGGGGTCACCAAGGATCTTGCCGGCGATCCGGAGCCGCTGTTTGAATTCCTTGGCGTTCATTGACGCAGACCCGGCCACGACCTTATAGCCGGTGCGGCAATCTGATTATCGCAGCATGGAGCAGGGCGTGAGCGAACAGCAGCCGATTGTGACCGCAGATATTTTCGATACGCATCATCAGGCGCTCAGTGTCTGCGAGGCGCAATTCCGCAGCTTCGGAAAGCCTGACAGCTTTTATGGTCCTTGCGTGACTGTGAAGACCTTCGAGGACCATTTGCCGCTGGTCGAGGTGTTGCGTGGTCCGGGGGAGGGTCGCATTCTTGTTGTCGATGCGGGCGGATCGTTGAGAATGGGTGTAATGGGCGATCGCATGGCCGAGATTGCGATTGCGAGCGGCTGGCGCGGGGCGGTCATCTTCGGTGCCATTCGCGATTCGCTTGGGATCGATCAACTGAATTTCGGCGTGAAGGCTCTCGGTACGACTGCGCGGCGTACCTGGATTCATGGCGGTGGCCATCAGGGCGTGCCGGTCGAGTTTGGAAATGCGAGGTTCGAAACCGGGTTCTGGGTTTATGCCGACCGGGACAGCGTGATGGTCAGCCGGGAACAGCTGGATCTCAGTGCACTCACGCCGGCCGCCCCTCCACCCGCCCGCTAGCCACGCATCTCAGTTTGACGGTCGACAATCACCGCCACCGGTCCACCGCCATCCGGGCCTTGATGCTCGGCCCCGCCGGACACAAAGAGTTCGGCATGGCCGACAAGTCCCGCCAGTGCCCCGCAGACAAACGCCCGCGCATGTCTCGTGGGTGAAATGTCGGAGTCATCCAGCATGGTGTGACGGAAGCCGCGCAGCTCCGCGCTCTGGCTCGGTTCCGCTTTTGCGAGCAGCGCGATCATCTTCTCGCGTTCGGGTAAGGTGAGTTGCCCGTTGGCGGAGAGTCCGAGCCGCTGCATGGCCTGCCGCACGGGTTCGATATCCACGGCATCGGTCATCACCGCATGGTCGACGTTCAGCGGGCCGCTCCAGTCCTGCGACGTTCCCAGAACTACGATCTCATGGCCGAGCAATTCGATGCCGGCCGAGCAGCTCGCCCGTCCGGAATAGAGCGTCCAGTCGATGCCTATGGCGTCTTCGGCAACTTTGTCTGCATCAAGCTCCCCAAGCGCAACGGCCACGCCGAGTGCGCTTGCCGCTCGTGAGAGGCCCATGGATTTCAAAGTGCTGCTTGTCGTGACGGTCGCACCGCGCGCTTCCGCTTCCTTGATGCGTTGTGCGGTGAGCAGCGGGCATTTGACCTGAACGAAGTGGACATCCCTGGTGAATGCGATCCCCGCATCCGCCATGGCCTCGCGCACGCCATGTACCACCATGTCGATCTGACCTCTGCGGCCGAGGTCTTCCGGCGGTAGAGCCGGCGTATGAGCGCGGCCGATGGCAAGTGCCGGACCCGGTTCGCCATTGCCTTCCGAGCGTTCGAAGATGGTCCAATGCGGCGCCATGGCCCCCTCGGTGCCACCGGACATGACGAAGCAGATCTTCGCAGCCTCTTCCGGCGGCATGAAACGTGCGAAGAAATGGGTGAGAGTGCTGGTCGCAAAGCCGCGGCTGAAGTCGTTGACGCAACCGTTGCCTTCGGTCTTTCCAAAAACCGCGAGCACGCCGCGGGGATCAATCACACCACGGGAGATGGCATCGGCAATGCCACTGGCATCGTCCGGGCCGTGGGCGGAGATACGATGAACCTTGGCGATCGGCACAATATTGTCCTTCAGCAGCAGGGCGTATTGCCCGAAAAATGAGCGTCCAGCACGGGCTCTAGGGCCTGTAGGGCGGATGCTAGTGCTGCGCTCTGTGACATTCCGCTACGAAAGCGCGCAAGAAGCTCCGTCCGCGCGGTGGCATGATCGATTCCTGTGACCTGGCCGTCTTTCACGATAGTCCGGCCATTGACGATCATCTCCGCGACATGGTCAGCATGGGTTCGCGAGAAGAGCAGGTCGCGCGGGTCGAGGTCTGCCTTCAGCCGGTCGTCATCGACACGCGCCCAGTCGAGGAGTAGCAGATCGGCAGGTGCGTTCTCTGTCAGCGCGCCGCCGTCGTCACGGTTGAGGACAGAGAAGCGACCGTTACGGCACGCCATGGCAAGAATGTCGTCTCGGCTGACATTCGTTTCGAAGCCGGTTCCGGCATGCAGAAGATGCACGAGCCGCATGTCGCGCAGCGCATCGTCGTCTTCGTCGAATGCCAATCCGTCTAGACCGAGCGCGACACGGCAGCCTCGCTTCACCATTTCGGCCAATGGTGCGATTCCGGAGCGAATTCCCAGATTTGACGATGTATTCACGCTGATCGTGACACCGCGCTCCGCTAACAACTCCAGCTCGTCCGGCCGCGCGTGCGTGCAATGCGCCAATGTCAGCCGGGCGCTCAGCAGGCCGATGGAATCCAGATAAGGGATGATGCCATCCGCAAAGTTCACATCCGCCCAGTCACGCTGATACCTCGTCTCCAGACAATGCATGTGGATGCGGCGGCCGGTTCGCTGCGAAGCCTCGGCTATGCCGCGCAGCAATGCGTCGGAACACCATTGCACACCCGCTGGGCCATACTGGACATTGAAGTCCGGATCGTCGGTGGCGCCGGCGACGGCCTCCACGAGGCCGATCTGTTCGGCAGCGGGAAGGGGATCGCGCAGAAATCGTCTTTGAATTTCCGCTGCAGCCTCACTGTCCAGTGCAGCGAAGATCGGCTCGGAGGGGCCATAGACCAGCGGATTACGGTCGCGCATCGCCACAGCGAACCCGGCCCGTACACCGACATCGCGGGCGGCGCGCGCAACTGCCTTCGCTTCGGTGACGTAGTCGGTAAGGCCCTGCACACGGGTATAATGCTGACTCTTATACACATA
>JAEVZN010000147.1 GCA_023392205.1 Pseudomonadota bacterium | reverse complement strand
TCGTAAGGTCGCGCAGTGCATCGAGCAGGGGTGCGGCTGCGCCGGACCGCTGGATCAGACTCTGTGCATCCGGGATCATCAGCGGGTCGTCCCATTGTCCCTGCACAACGAATGGCAATTCGAACGGCTTGCGGTCGGCAGCCGCGGAGCCTGTGGAGACCAGCGCCGCGACCCCCTTGAGATCGAGTTCGCGGCTCGGAATCGAAGCAAATCCGGCCATGGCCAGATGGATATCGGGGCTGCGCAGCATCACGTCATCGATCGTCGCCTGACCCTTGGCGATCTTGACCCTGACATTGAGGGATTCGTACGGGGTGCGTCCGGAGCGGAATTCGTTGCCGGCCGAGAGCGGGCGCCGTTCCAGACGCCGCAGCAATTGCTCGACATTCAGCCCCGTCAGCGCCCCCTTGCCGGCAACAAGGGTCGCTTCGCCTTCGAGCGCGCGGGTAATCGCAAACACGCTGTTGCCGGTGCCATCCAGTGTCAGCGACATGGTTCCGCGGCCGTCGATGCGGGAGATGCCGAACAGGTCGCCGATGCAGCGCGCCAGATTGACGTTGTCGAACAGCATTTGCGAGGTGAATCGGGTGCCCTGCGGGGCCTGGGCAAGGCCGAGAGAGCCGCGGATGATGCCGCCAAAGCCGCGGACTTCACCGACGGTGATGCCGAGTTGGCCGCCGCGCAGGTTGGCCGCGACGGCGGTGCGGCCGAGTGTCGTCTGTCCAATCACCAGTTTGGCGGCCGACAAACGCAGATCGAGATCGGCCGTCGACAATCCGCTGATATCGAGATGCGCGCGGCTCCATTCGCGGTTCGAAGCCCCCATCATCCGGATAGTGGACAGATACGGTGTGAGGTCCAGTTCATCAGCGGCCAGCGTGCCTTGCAATGTCTGGCGGCCATCGGCGGCGAATGTCAGCACGCCTTCGGCGCTGTTGCCGTCGAGTTCGAGATTGACGGACGAGAGCGCGATCGTGCCGCCGACGACATTGGTCTGCGCCTTGAGGGCGAAGCGTTCGAAGCCGCCACCCGGAAATGGCTGCTTGCCGGCCCACAGCAATGCCCGCCGCAGCGACACCGCATCGGCCGAGGTGGCGCCCTCGATCTTCAGGGTCGGATGGGTGGCCATGGCGCCATCGAAGGCAAACTTGAATGGCTCGCCGGCCATGCGCACCTTCAGTGCGGAGCGCTCACCCTGCAGGGCGGCGGCGAAATTTCCGAGCGTGGCGCCGACATCCAGCATCTCGCCGCGATAGCGGACATTGCCGGTGATGGCGAAACTGCGGGAAATGGCCGGCCAGGCCAGCGACAGGTCGGCGCCGGACACATACTCGTAGATCCGGCGCATATCGTCGCGCCACACCACCGTTCCGCCATTGATGCGGATCTCGGAGAAAGAGGGCACGTCGTCGTGGGGGCGCCCGTTCGGATCGAAGGCGCGGGTCAGTGCTTTCAGCAGCGGCGCCCAGTTGGACCGGCCCGTCTCGTCGATCATCACCACAATGCGCGGATCGGACAATGTCAGGTCGGCAATCTCGATATTGCCGGTCAGCAGCGGCAGGAAGCTCAGGCGCGCGTTGAGCCGGGTTGCATGCAAAGGCGGTTCGCCGGGACCGTCGCCGAGCGACACATCCCACAGCACGACCTGCCCATAGGGAAACAGCGAGACCGAAACATCGCCGCGCAGGACCGGATCGAGCCCGGTGGCGGCGCGGATTTCCGCTTTCACCGCCTCGCGGACCTGGTCCTTCGGCAGCAGCACCGAAACCACCGCAAGTGCGCCGAAAACCGCCAGGATCAGGGCGCAGACGGCGAGACCCAGGCGCTTGAAGCCAGTAACCGCTGACAAGGGATTTTTCCGGTTTGAGGCCGCGAACTATACCGGCCGTCCATCAGACGGTGCAACCTTGCGCACCCCTCTGTGACCATTTGGTGGCCTTGCCCGGATGCTCACCAGCTCTCCCACCAAGACTCTCACATGGTGTGCTTTTTTGGTTTATGACCCCGGGCAAACCTATTTGCTACACGCCCGAGGGGAGGGGCAGACCGACATGACCGATACGCCGCTGTGGACACCGGGGCCCGACCGCGTCGCCGCGACCCAGGTGATGGACTTCCTGCGCAAGGTGAATGCGCGCCACGGCCTGTCGCTTGCGACTTATCGGGAGCTGCATGACTGGTCGGTCGCGCATCCGGACCTGTTCTGGGATCAGGTGTGGGACGATAGCGGCGTGATCGGCGACAAGGGTGTGCGGCGTCTGGCGGACGGCGACAGGATGCCGGGCGCGCAATTCTTTCCCGACGCCTCTCTGAATTTCGCCGAGAATCTGCTGCGCGGGACCGGTCCGGGCGATGCCATGGTGTTTCGCGGCGAGGACAAGGTGTCCTATCGCTGGTCCTGGGACGATCTGAACGCGTTCGTGTCGCGCGCTCAGCAGGCGCTGGCCGCCGCCGGCGTGGGCAAGGGCGACCGTGTCGCCGCGATGCTGCCGAATCTCCCCGAATCCGTGGCGCTGATGCTGGCGGTGACCTCGCTCGGCGCAATCTGGTCGTCCTGCTCGCCGGATTTCGGCGAACGCGGTGTGCTCGACCGTTTCGGCCAGATCGAGCCGAAGATTTTCATCGCGGTGGATGGCTATTGGTACAACGGCAAGGCGATCGACCTGACCGGGCGGCTGACCGCAATCGCCGGCCAGTTGCCGACCGCGCAGAAGGTGGTCGTCGTCCCCTATCTGAAGACCGCGGACAAGGTGGCGGCCGCGATCCCGCGCGCGGTGACGCTCGATGCCTTCCTGTCGGACTTTGTGCCCGGACCGCTCGCGTTCACGCGGGTGCCGTTCAATCATCCGGTCTATATCCTGTTTTCGTCCGGCACGACCGGCGTGCCGAAATGCATCGTGCATGGCGGCGGCGGCACCTTGTTGCAGCATCTCAAGGAGCATCGCCTGCAGAGCGACGTGCGCGCGGGCGACCGCGTGTTCTACTTCACGACGCTCGGCTGGATGATGTGGAACTGGCTGGTGTCCGGTCTCGGCGCCGGTGCGACGCTGATCCTGTGGGACGGCTCCCCGTTTGCGCCGAAGCCCGACGTGCTGTTCGATTATGCGCAGGACGAGAAGATCACCCTGTTTGGTACCTCGGCCAAATTTATCGATGCGCTGAAAAAGGCCGATGTGCATCCGGCAAGGACGCATGACCTGTCTTCGGTGCGGGTGATGGCCTCGACCGGCTCGCCGCTCTCTGCCGAAAGCTTCGACTACGTCTATTCCGACATCAAGGCGGATCTACATCTGGCTTCGATTTCCGGCGGGACCGATATCGTCTCCTGCTTCGTGCTTGGCGATCCGACCTCGCCCGTCTGGCGCGGCGAGATCCAGGCGCCGGGTCTCGGCATGGCGATGGATGTGTGGTCCGACGACGGCAAGCATATCGAGCAGGAAAAGGGCGAACTGGTCTGCGTGAGGCCGTTCCCCTCCATGCCGGTGATGTTCTGGAACGATGCGGACGGCAAAAAATATCACGCCGCCTATTTCGACCGTTTCCCGAATGTCTGGTGCCACGGCGATTTCGCCGAATGGACGGCGCATGGCGGCCTGATCATTCACGGACGCTCGGATGCGACCCTCAATCCCGGCGGCGTGCGGATCGGGACTGCGGAGATCTATGCGCAGGTCGAGCAGATTCCGGAGGTGCTGGAGGCCATCGCCATCGGCCAGGATTTCGACGGCGATGTGCGCGTCATCCTGTTCGTGCGGCTGAAGGAGGGCGTGACCCTCGACGATGCCCTGCGCGATACGATAAGGAAGAAGATCCGCACCGGCGCGAGCCCGCGCCATGTGCCGGCGAAGATCGTGCAGGTCGCCGACATCCCGCGCACCAAGTCCGGCAAGATCACCGAACTTGCCGTCCGTGACGTGGTGCATGGCCGGCCGGTGAAGAATACTGAAGCGCTGGCGAACCCCGAGGCGCTGAAATTGTATGAAGGGCTCAACGAATTGCGGAGTTAGAGTGACGACGCCGGTCGCGGCGCGGCGGAGCCGGTGTGGCTTCCAAAAGAATTAGCGCGGCTGGATTCCGTTTCGCCTCGAACTGTGCGATTCTCCGTTCAGGAGAACGTTCATGGCCGAGACTTCCATCGAGTGGACCGATACCACTTGGAATCCCGTCGCGGGATGTACAATCGTTTCGGCGGGTTGCACGAATTGCTACGCTATGCGGATGGCTGCGCGTCTCGAAGCTATGGGCAGCGAGAAATATCGCGGCCTAACTCGGCAGAGTGGCAAGCGATATGTCTGGACCGGCAAAATCCGTTTAGACGAGAAGACTTTGGATGTTCCGAAGTCGTGGTCCAGACCGCGGCTCGTGTTTGTCAATTCAATGTCAGATCTATTTCACGAAGAGGTCCCAATTTCTTTTGTCTCGCGAATTTGGGAGGTCATGGCGGCCACGCCGCGGCATACATACCAGATCCTGACAAAACGTCCCTTAAGGATGGCGGAGGCGACGAGGGAACTTCCAAAGCTTCAGAATGTCTGGCTTGGCACCAGCGTGGAGGGGCCGGAGGTGCTCCACCGCATCGATGAACTTCGCTGCGCAACAGGCGCGATCAAATTCGTTTCGTTCGAACCATTGCTCGGTCCGGTAACCAACGCAAATCTTTCAGGCATTCATTGGGCAATTGTTGGCGGCGAGTCGGGGCCAAATAGCAGGCCGATGCTGGAGCAGTGGGTCGATGAGATCGAGTCATCTTGCAAACTCGCAGGCACCGCGTTCTTTTTTAAACAATGGGGCGGCAGGAATAAGAGGCGCGCTGGACGAACGTATCGCGGCCGGACGTGGGATCATTTGCCAGATGCGAGAATATGAC
>JAEVZN010000110.1 GCA_023392205.1 Pseudomonadota bacterium | reverse complement strand
AATCGACCTCCCCCTTTCAGGGGGAGGTGAAGAAAAGGAGAGGGAGTTTTTCACTGCTGCTCCCGCAACATGAAATGCTGCACCTTGCCGAGCGCGGTGCGCGGCAGCGAGTCCACAAACACGATCTCCCGTGGGATCTTGAAGCGCGCCAGATGCTGGCCGACAAAGGCTTTGATCTCCTCCGGCGCGATAGTCATCTCCTGGCGGCAGACGATATAGGCGACCGGCACTTCCTGCCATTTCGGATCGGGGCGGCCGATCACCGCGCATTCGGCGACGCAAGGGTGATCGTGCAGAACACGCTCGACTTCGGCCGGGTAGATGTTTTCCCCGCCCGAGATGATCATGTTCTTCTTGCGGTCGTGGATGTAGAAATATCCATCCTCGTCGCGGGTGCCGATATCGCCGGTATGATACCAGCCGTCGCGCAGCGCCTCGGCGGTCGCTTCCGCGTTGCCCCAATATTCGTAGAGCACGTTGGGTCCGCGCACGACGACTTCGCCGGTGGTGCCATGCGGCACTTCGCGGCCATCGTTGTCTACGATCCTGGCCTCGCAATACAGCCCCGGCAATCCGGTGGAGGTCAGGCGCGAGAGATCGCCGCCGACACGGGTATAGACCGCGGTCGGGCCGGTCTCGGTGGAGCCGTAGATCTGGATCACCGGGATGTTGCGCGCCATGAAGGCCTTGATCAGCGGCACCGGAATGAGGCTCGAACCGGCGGCGACGGCGCGAAGGCTCGACAGGTCGGTCGTCTCCCAGAGCGGATGCTGGCTGAGCGCCTGCATGACTGCCGGCACTGTCAGCATCAGCGTCGGCCGGTCGCTGGCGATGGCTTGCAATGTTGCGTCCGGTGCGAAGCGCGAATGGGCGGTCACCGTGGCGCCGAGTTGCAGCGCCGGCGTGGTCTGGATGTTGAGCCCGCCGACATGAAACATCGGCAGGGAGGTCAGGATGTGATCGTCCGCGCGCATGTCATGCGCGTGCTGGCTCATCAGCGCGTTCCAGACCAGCGCCTCCTGCCGGAGCACCGCGCCCTTGGGGCGGCCGGTGGTGCCGGACGTATAGACCAGCAGCAGCGGACTGGACGTGTCGGTGTGCGGATTGCGTCCGTCGCCCGCGCCTGCGGCAAGCATGGCCTCGAAGGACGGTGCATCTTCCGGCGTGTAATCGAGGCCGATCACCTTGATGTCGGGCAAAGCCTGCGCAAGCTGCGGCACCACGGCGGAGAATTCGCGGTCGACAATCAGCACCTTGGCGCCGCTGTCGGACAGGATGAAAAGTTGCTCCGGCAACGCGAGCCGCCAGTTCAGCGTCACCAGCATCGCGCCGAGCCGCGCGCAGGCGTAGAGCGTCACCAGATAATCAGGATGATTGGCGGCCAGGATCGCAACGCGGTCGCCACGTCCGACACCGAATTCGGATTTCAGTGCGCGCGATGTAGCGACGATTCGTGCATGGAATTGCGCATAGGTCAGCGTCTGCGCGCCAAAGCGGATGGCGGCCTTGTCGGGCGTGAAATCGGCGTTGCGGGAGATGAGGTCGGAGAGATCCATGGTCTACTTCGGCATCGACACCGTCAATCCGTCATCCCGAGATGCGAGCGAGCGAGCCTCGAAGGATGCACGGCCCATATACGGGCTGCCGCTCT
This sequence comes from Pseudomonadota bacterium, assembly GCA_023392205.1. GTDB lineage: Bacteria > Pseudomonadota > Alphaproteobacteria > Rhizobiales > Xanthobacteraceae > Pseudorhodoplanes. The sequence continues at coordinate 4,401 of JAEVZN010000110.1, read as the reverse complement.
TCGAGGCTCGCGCAATTGCGCGAGCACCTCAGGGTGACGGCAAAAGAGCAGAGCAAGTTTCGGACCTCAATCATCCTTCTCGCCCGGCTCGTAGAGCGTTTCCTTGCCGAGTCGGTCCATGCAGATTTCCGCCGTCCAGGGCAGCATCAGCGAGCCGCAGAGGCTGTCGCGATAGATGCGCTCCAGCGGCAGGCTTTTCAGCATGGCCTGACCGCCGCAGGTACGGATGGCCTTAACGGCCAGCGCGTTGGCGTTTTCCATCACCGTGTATTGCGCCGCATAGGCGCGCATCAGCGAATCCTTGCCGGGATTGGGACGCGCCTCGCTGATGGTCTGGAACCAGAGTGCCTTGGTCTGCTCCAGCATCAGCTTCATCTCGGCCACCGCAAGCTGCTTGGTCGGATACATGCGCCGCTTGACCGGCGGCATGCCGGGCACTTCGCCGCGCAGATAGGCGACCGCGAAATCGTAGGCCGCCTGCGCCAGCCCCATGTAAGTCGGCGTCAGCGTCAGGAACATGTGCGGATAGCGCAGCACGGCCTGATAATAGACGCCGGGCGGCATCAGCGCCGCGTCGTCGGGAACGAACACATCCTTGAAAATCAGCGTGCGCGAGACGGTGCCACGCATGCCCAGTGGGTCCCATTCGCCGGTGACACTCACACCCTCGGCATTTGCGGGAATGCCGAGATAGAGGGTGTTGCGGCGCTGCGCTTCCTCGCCTTCGGCGCGGCGGGTGCAGAGTGCGCCGTAATAATCGGCGGAGCCGGAGAGGGACGCGAAGATCTTCTTGCCGTTGACAATGTAGCCGCCCTCGACGGGTCTCGCTTCGGTGCCGAAGGCAACGGCGCCGGCTGCGGCCGCGCCGCCTTCCGAGAAGGGCTGCGCATAGACCGCGCCATCCTTGACGATGCGTTCGTAGTGCACGGCGCGGCGCTTGAGATGCGTCTCGCGCTCGGCGGCCGGCATGTCCATGTCGTCGGAAAGCGGTCCTGACCAGAGCGTCGAGCAGACATGCATGTTCCAGGACAGGGCGGTCGCGCCGCAATAGCGGCCCAGTTCGGCCGCGGCGATGCAATATGTCTTGTAGTCGGCGCCAAGGCCGCCATGCTCTTTCGGAATGCAGATCGCCAGCAGCCCCTCGGGATGCATGTCGCGGAAATTCTCGATCGGGAAGGTGGCCTCGCGGTCGTGCTTGGCGGCGCGCGGCGCCAGCACGCGCTTGCCGAAGCGGCGGGCCTTGTCGATCAGCGCCGCCTGATCGTCGCCGAGGCGGAAGGACTCGGGTGCGAAGATCGGGGCGTCGTTGTCCACCTTGTCGACATTCATCACGTTCATGTTGCGGCACTCCGGGTTGTGTCGTGGCGCGTGTCGGTCTGCGCAAGCGCCTCGCGCAGAAATCCGAGCACGGCGGCATCGAAGGCTGCGGGGTCTTCGAGGTTGGGCAAATGGCCGAGGCCGTCCAGGGCGACGAATTTGGCGCCGGCAATCTTGCCGGCCATGCGCTCCATCATCGCGGGCGGAGCATTGGTGTCGAGCATCCCCACGAGCAGCATCGTCGGGACTTCTATTTGCGCGAGGTTCGCACGTTCTTCGAACATGACAATAGCCTCGACGCAGGCCTTGTAGGTGGCGGCGGGAACGGCTGCCATCGAGGCAATGGCCAGCTCCCGGCCTTTCGGGTCCGCGTTCATCCCCATGATTTCGTTGATCATTCCGGCCGCCAGTTCGGGCATGGTCTTGCCCGAAGCAAGCGGGGCGAGGCGGTCGGCCACGAATTTCTTCTGGAAATCGCCGTCCGGCCGCCCGAAGGAGGGGCTGGTGCCGACCAGCACAAGCGCTTGATATCCTTTCGGTTTCCGCCGGATCATGGTCTGCGCGATCATGCCGCCCAGGGAATGGCCGACCAGCACCGGCCGGTCCAAGCCCGCGCGCGCTATGGAAGCCTCGACGTCATCGGAAAATTGTTCGAAATCAATAGCTTCGATGGCCGGACGGCCGCCATAGCCGGGCAGATCGACGGCCAGCGGCGCATAGCCCGCGGCGGAAAAGCTCGCCACCTGCGGCGCCCAGGCCTTCGCCGAACCGCCGACGCCGTGGATGAAAACGACGCCTGTTCTGCCGGTCTTCTGGCCTTGTTCGGACATGTTCGGCTCTGAATTGAACAATGTTCTGCCTTGCCTGCCCATCGTAGGGAACAAGGCCGGTCCGCTCAATTACTTTATACCTAAAATATCCGTGCCGGCCCGAGACTTCATATCCCGGATATCTCCGAATATCCGCGATATCGCAGCGCGCCTTGTTGCGCTCAGGCCCGCTTCCCCACCTCTGCCGCATGCGGGGTGGGGAGGGTTTCGAACACCTTGCGCACGATGCCGGCGGCGTCCAAGCCTGCAGAAGCATACATGGCTGCTGGATTGTCATGCTCGATGAAGATGTCCGGAAGAACCATCGAGCGGACCCTCAGGTTGCTCTCCAGCGCATTGTTCTCGGCGAGCGTCTGCATCACGTAGGAGCCGAAGCCGCCGATCGATCCCTCCTCGATGGTGATCAGCACCTCGTGCTCGCGGGCGAGCCGCAGCACCAGATCGGTATCCAGCGGCTTGGCAAAGCGCGCATCCGCGACCGTGGTCGACAATCCAAAACCCGCAAGCTCGTCCGCCGCCTTCAGGCATTCCGACAGCCGCGTGCCGAACGACAGCAGCGCCACCCGCGTGCCCTCGCGCATGATCCGGCCCTTGCCGATCTCCAGCGGCTGGCCGCGCTCCGGCAATGCCACGCCGATGCCGTCACCGCGCGGATAGCGCAATGCGCTCGGCCGGTCGTCGATGGCCGCAGCCGTCGCCACCATATGCACAAGCTCCGCCTCGTCGGCCGCCGCCATCAGCACGAAGCCGGGCAGGCAACCCAGATAGGCGATGTCGAACGAGCCTGCATGCGTCGGCCCGTCCGCGCCGACAAGCCCCGCACGGTCGATCGCAAAGCGCACCGGCAGCGACTGGATCGCCACATCGTGCACGACCTGATCGTAGCCGCGCTGCAGGAAGGTCGAATAGATCGCGGCAAACGGCTTCAGGCCTTCCGCCGCCAAAGCCGCCGCAAATGTCACCGCATGCTGCTCGGCAATGCCGACATCGAAGAACCGCTCAGGCAATTCCTTCGCGAACAGGTCGAGCCCTGTGCCCGACGGCATCGCCGCGGTGATGGCGACAATGCTCTCATCGCGTTTGGCCTCGTCGACCAGCGCCTGGCCGAACACTTTGGTATAGGCGGGCGCGGAGGACTTTGCCTTCGCCTGCGCACCGGTCTCGACGTCGAACTTGGTGACGCCGTGATACCGGTCGGCGGACACTTCGGCGGGTCCGTAGCCCTTGCCCTTCTGGGTCACGACATGGACGAGGATCGGCCCGGTCTTCGCGTCGCGCACATTCTTCAGGACCGGCAGCAAATGATCGAGGTTATGTCCGTCTATCGGCCCGACATAATAGAAGCCCAGTTCCTCGAACAGCGTGCCGCCGGTGACCATGCCGCGCGCATATTCCTCGGCGCGGATCGCCTTTTCCTCGAAGAATTTCGGCAGACGATGCGCGAGCTGTTTGCCGATCTCGCGGATGTTGCGATAGGTCTTGCCCGACAACAGCCGCGCCAGATAGGCGGACATGGCGCCGACCGGCGGCGCAATCGACATGTCATTGTCATTGAGAATGACGATCAGGCGCGAATGCATCGCGCCGGCATTGTTCATGGCCTCATAGGCCATGCCGGCCGACATCGCGCCGTCGCCGATGACGGCCACGACATTGCGCCGTTCGCCCTTGAGGTCGCGGGCGACAGCCATGCCGAGCCCGGCTGAAATCGAGGTCGAGGAATGCGCGGCGCCGAACGGATCGTATTCGCTCTCGGCACGCTTGGTGAAACCGGACAGCCCGCCGCCCTGCCGCAGGGTGCGGATGCGATCGCGCCGCCCGGTCAGGATCTTGTGCGGGTAGGCCTGATGCCCGACGTCCCAGATGATCCGGTCATGCGGCGTATCGAAGATGTGATGCAGCGCGACCGTGAGTTCGACGACGCCGAGACCGGCGCCGAGATGGCCGCCGGTCACCGCGACGGCATCGATCATCTCGCGGCGCAATTCATCTGCCACCTGCGGCAGGTCGGTATCGCGCAGCTTGCGAAGGTCGGACGGGACGGAGATCCGGTCGAGAAGGGGGGTCTTGGTGATATTGGGCACGATATTCCAGCGGGTTTGACTGTACCGGCGATGACCATGGCTATAGCCGCTGGGCGGATTTTGGGCAATTTTTCGCCTGCTCCGGAAAATCCTCCAATGCCTCCGGATTCACCTGTCCTGCCGGTGTCAGAGCCGGCCGGGGGGGGGGGGGGGGGGGGGGGGGGGGGGGG
>JAEVZN010000028.1 GCA_023392205.1 Pseudomonadota bacterium | reverse complement strand
GAGAAATCTCCACCCTCGCCACGCCTCCATGTCAGACGACATCGCAACCAGCCACGCATTGCGGCTCGGTCTCCGCCAGGTCAGCGGCTTGTCCGAAAAGGACGGGAGGCTGATCGCGGAGAAGCGCGGGCGCGGCTACGATTCCATCCGCGATCTGTGGCTGCGCACCGGGCTTTCGCCGTCAGTGATGGAGACGCTGGCGCGCGCCGATGCCTTCCGCTCGCTCGGCCTGCCCCGCCGCGATGCCTTGTGGATCATCCGCGCCTTGCAACGCACGGGCGACAAGGACGACCTGCCGCTGTTCGCACGGGTCGCCATGCCCGAACGCGAGCCCGATGTTGCTCTGCCGCCGATGCTGCCGGGCGAACAGGTGGTCGAGGATTACCGGCATCTGAAACTGTCCCTGAAGGCGCATCCGGTCTCGTTCCTGCGCCCCGATCTCGACAGCCGCGGCATCCTGCCTTGCGGCCTGCTGACCGCCACGCCGTCCGGCCGCCGCGTCACCGTCGCAGGCGTCGTGCTGATCCGGCAGCGGCCGGGCACCGCCAAGGGCGTGATCTTCATGACCATCGAGGACGAGACCGGCATCGCCAATACCATCGTCTGGCCCAAGGTCTTCGAGACCTTCCGGCCGGTGGTGCTGGGCGCGCGGCTGGTCACCGTGACCGGCCGGCTGCAGAACGAGAAGGGCGTCATCCATGTGGTGGCGGAGCAGGTGGAGGATCTGACGCCGCTATTGTCGCGGCTTTCGGAACACGGGCCTAAAATCGAGTCGCTCGCCCGCTGCGACGAGGTGAAACGTCCCGATCCCGGCAGCCGGTCGCCCAAGCGCGCGCATCCGCGCCGCGGCGACGCACTGGTGCGGCTGTTGCGCGAGGAGCCCGGTCTCGCCGACGATCTGATCGCCATGCACAAGGTGATGCCGAAGGGCCGGAATTTTCATTGAACGTCATTCCCCCGGAAGCGGCGCAGCATTTCGCAAAAGTTCGCGCTGCGTTGCGGCCGGACTGGCGGCCGATTTGACACCACCCCTCCCGCTGCGGCATCGACAGGACCGGTTCCGAACGGGGGCATGGCCGTGGGCAGTTTCGTCAGCAAGCGTCACTTCACGATCGACTGGGCCTATTGCGATCCGGCCGGCATCGTCTTCAACAGCCGCTTCTTCGAATTCTTCGACACCTCGAGCTGGCATCTGTTCGAGGCCGCGCTCGGCGTGAAGCCGCACAAGATGGCCGAGACTTTCGAGATTCTCGGCGTGCCGCTGGTCGATGCGCGCGCGAAATTCATGGTGCCGGCGAAATTCGGAGATGTGGTCGAGATGCATTCGACCGTGAGCGAGTTCCGGCGCTCCAGTTTCGAAATCAGCCACAAGATTTTCGTCGACGGACAACTTGCGGTCGACGGCTCCGAAACCCGCGTCTGGGCGTCCCTCGATCCGGCCACCGGCCAGCTCAAGACCAAGCCGATCCCGGAAGACGTGATCGCAAAATTCCGGACGCCGGATTGATCCACCGAATCCGGTTCCTGATCTGTTGATAGTTGGAGATCAAACTATTAGACTGTAATTCCTCAAAACAAGAACCAATACGAGTCTCGCCAAGAGACCCACTGGGAAGGAACGCCAATGGCCCGGATGCTCGAGCTTGTGCTCAACGACCGCAAGCGCGTCGATGCGGTCTCCGACAACCTGCTCCTTCTGGATTATCTGCGCGAAACCGCAGGCCTCACCGGCACCAAGACAGGCTGCGACGGCGGCGAATGCGGTGCCTGCACGGTGCTGGTGGACGGGCGGCCGATCCTGTCCTGCCTCACGCTCGCCGCCAGCATGGACGGCCGCAAGGTCGAGACCGTCGAGGCGCTCGGACGCGACGGCCACCTCTCCGCGGTGCAGCGCGGCTTTCATGAAAAACTCGGATCGCAATGCGGCTATTGCACACCGGGCTTCATCATGGCCTCGGTCGGATTGCTGCGCGCCAATCCCGATCCCAGCGACGACGAGATCGTGGAGGCGCTGGGCAGCAATATCTGCCGCTGCACCGGCTATGTGAAAATCATCGAGGCGGTGAAATACGCCGCCGGATTGCAGGCGGAAGGGGTTGCGCCATGAACAAGCCCTTTCCTCCGCAGGATGTCGTCCCCGCGCATAATATCGGCGATTATGTACCGCTGGTCGACGGCCCTGAAAAAGTCTCCGGCCGCGCCAGATACACCGCCGATATCCTCGCCCCCAATATGCTGGCGGGCCGCATCTATCGCAGTCCCTATTCGCATGCGGAGATTCTGGACGTCGATATTTCCGAGGCGCTGAAGGTTCCGGGCGTAAAGGCGATCGTCACCGGCGCCGATTGCGACAAGACCTTCGGCGTACTGCCGATCGCGCGCAGCGAACATCCGCTGGCGCGCGACCGCGTGCGCTATCGCGGCGAGCCGGTGGCGGCTGTTGCCGCCATCGATGACGCCACGGCGCGCGAAGCGGTGCGCCGCATCCGCATGACGGTGCGCGAATTGCCCGCCTATTACAAATCTCGGGATGCGCTGGCGCCCGACGCCGTGCAATTGCACGAAAAGAAGCCCGGCAATCTCGAACGCGACGTCTTCTTCGAACTCGGCAATGTCGAGGATGCCTTCGCCGATGCCGATCTGGTGCGCGAGGGCGTCTATAATTGCCCCGAAGTCTGCCAGGTGCAGATGGAGATGCATGCGGCGATCGCCGATTACGACGCGGTGCGTGATCGCATCACCGTGCATGCCTCGACCCAGGTGCCCTATTACGTGCATCTGATGCTGTCCGACATTCTCGACATGGACATGTCGCGCATCCGTGTGATCAAGCCGCATGTCGGCGGCGGCTTCGGCTGCCGCACGGAGACACTGAATGTCGAGCTGATCACCGCTTTGCTCGCCCGCAAGGCCGGCGGCGTCGTGCGCACCGTTGTCAATCGCGAAGAGACCTACATCACCCACAGAGGGCGGCCCGAGACCGACATAAAGCTGAAGATCGGCCTGAACAAGGACGGCCGCATTACCGGCGTCGAATGCGAGGCGATCCAGCGCGGCGGCGCACATTCCGGCTATGGCGTGGTGACGATTCTCTATGCCGGCTCGATGCTGTATGCGATCTACGACCTCAAGAACGTCAAATATGTCGGCAAGCGCGTACTCACCAACGCGCCGCCCTGCGGCGCGTTCCGCGGTCATGGCACCGTCGATGTGCGCTTCGCCTTCGAAAGCCTGCTCGACCAGATGGCGCACGAGATGGGGATCGATCCGTTCCAGCTGCGCCGCGCCAATCTGCTTGAGGCGCCGACCTTCACCGACAACGACCTGATGATCAATTCCTACGGCCTGCCCGAATGCCTCGACCTGGTGGAAGAGGCGAGCGGCTGGAAAGCCCGCAAGGGCAGGATGGGCAACGGCAAATCCAGCCTGAAAAAAGGGTTGGGCATGGCCTGCTCGCATTACATTTCCGGCGCGTCCAAGCCGGTGAACTGGACCGGCGAGCCGCATGCCACGGTGAAGATCAAGGTCGATTTCGACGGTTCGCTGGTGGTGATGTCCGGCGCCGCCGATATCGGCCAGGGCTCATCCACGATCCTCGTGCAAGCCGTGGCGGAAGTGCTCGGCCTCGACATGAGCCGCGTGCGCGTGGTCACCGGCGACAGCGAGGTGGTGCCGAAGGACAACGGCTCGTATTCCTCGCGCGTCACCTTCATGGTCGGCAATGCCGCAATCGACGCGGCGCGCAATCTCAAAGCGCTGTTCATCAAGGCGGCCGCGCGCAAGCTGGATGCGCGGCCGGAAGACATCGAATGCCTCGGCGAGGTCTATCGCGCCGGTGCGCAGGACAAGGGTGCGACGTTCGAAGAAGTCGTGGTCGAGGCGCTGAAAGATTCCGGCACCATCACCGTCACCGGAAATTATTCAACCATCCCGGAATCGCATGGCGGCAAGAAATATCGCGGCTCCGCCATTGGCGGCACCATGGGCTACAGCTATTCGGCGCAGGTGGTCGAAGTGTCGGTCGACGAGGAGACCGGCGTCGTCACCGTCGACAAGGTGTGGGTCGCGCATGATTGCGGCAAGGCGCTGAACCGGCTCAGTGTCGAGGCCCAGGTACAGGGCTCGGTCTGGATGGGCATGGGCCAGGCGATGAGCGAGGAAGTGGGTTACCACGACGGCCTCATGGTCACCGGCAACATGCTGGATTACCGGGTCCCGACCATCCAGGATTCGCCGCCGATGGAGACCTTCATCGTCGAGAGCAACGATCCGCACGGACCCTTCGGCGCCAAGGAAGCCGGCGAAGGCTCGCTCGCCGCATTCCTGCCGGCGCTCACCAATGCCATTCACGATGCCATCGGCATCCGCTTCAACGATCTGCCGATGACGCCGGATCGCGTCTATGAGGCGATCGAGAAGAAGAAACGCGCCGAAGCGCGCGGCAAGAAGAACGGGAGCTGAGCGAGATCATGGACGCCCTCCCCTCCTTCTCCCTCCTTCGCCCCACCAGTCTCGACGAAGCGCTGAAAGCCCGCGCCGCGAATCCCGATTCGAAGCCGCTCGGCGGCGGCACCGATCTCACCGTGAATATCCGCCGCGGCATTGTCGCGCCGTCCGTGCTGATCGAGATGAACAAGGTCGGCGAATTGCGCAACATCACGGCCGACGCTGACGACATCGAAATCGGCGCATCGGTGACGCTCGAGGAGCTTGCGCAGCATCCCGATGTGCTGACGCATTATCCGGTCGTTGCGCAGGCCGCGCACCAGATTGCAGGTCCCACGCATCGCACCATGGGTACGGTCGGCGGCAATCTCTGCCTCGACACCCGCTGTATCTATTACAATCAGAGCGAATGGTGGCGCGGGGCCAACAATCATTGCCTCAAGACCACCGGCAGCATCTGTCATGTCGCGCCTAAAAGCCGCGGCGTGTGCTTTGCGACCTTCTCGGGCGATCTGGCGCCGGCCTTTCTCACACTCGATGCCGAAGTCGATCTCGCCGGTCCTGACGGCAAACGGACCGTGCCGCTGAACGACATCTATATCGGTTATGCGCGGCAGGACGTTCCGGTGACCGAGACTCAAGGGGACGGAAAATATTTTCTGGCGCTGCGGCCGGGCGAGATCGTCACGTCTGTGCGTGCGAAAAATACGCCCGGTCTGCGCTCGGCCTATGACAAGATCCGCATCCGCCGTTCCATCGAATATCCGGTGGCCGGCGTTGCGGTCGCGCTCAGGCGCGACGGCGATATGCTGGCCGATCTACGGGTGGCGTTCACCGGCACCAATCCGCGTCCGGTGCTGCTCGCCGGAACGGCGGATTTGTGCGGACGTCCGCTCGACGACGTCGTGTTCGGCAAGCTCGACGATCTGGTCCGCGATCAGATCATGGCGATGAAAACCACATTCACACCGGGTCATTATCGCCGCCGTGTGGCCGGCGTCTTGGCGAAGCGGCTGGTGACGAAGCTGTTCGAAGGCTGACTTCGTTCAACCGGCATCCGATTTTGCGCTCATTCCCGCGAAAGCGGGAATCCAGTGTTGTTCGCTGGGTCCCCGCTTTCGCGGGGACGAACGGCTGATCTGGTGTCAACTATCGGAAGCCGCCTCCTCCTCGCGCAGCTTGTAGCGCTGAACCTTCCCCGTCGCGGTGCGCGGCAAGGCATCGCGCGTCTCGATCCAGCGCGGATATTTCCAGGTGCCGGTCGTGCGCTTGACGTGCTCGCGCAAAGCGTCGATCAACGCCGCGTCCGATACGCAACCGGCCCTGAGGACGATAAAGGCTTTCGGCTTGATCAGGCCGTCGCTGTCCTCCTTCGGAATCACGGCAGCTTCGGCCACGGCCTCGTGCGAAATCAGGGCCGCCTCGACATCGAAGGGCGATACCCACATGCCGCTGACCTTGAACATGTCGTCATTGCGGCCGCAATAATGGTAATAGCCGTCGACATCGCGGCGATACTTGTCGCCGGTTCTTGTCCATTCGCCGGAGAAGGTGTGACGGCTCTTCTGCCGCTGATTCCAGTAGCCCTCGCCGGCTGACGGTCCGCGCACGATCAGTTCGCCGATGTCATCATCGGCAACATCGCGCCCATCCTCGCCGACAATGCGAACATCGTAACCCGGCACCGGCTTGCCGCTTGAGCCATAGCGGATGTCGCCCTGCCGGTTCGACAGAAACGTTTGCAGCATCTCGGTGGAGCCAAGCCCGTCGAGCACATCGACGCCGGTCACGTCGCGCCAGCGTTCGCCGACATGCGCGGGCAGCGCCTCGCCCGCCGACACGCAAAGACGCAGGCAGCGCGAGCCTGCGCCCGGACCGATCTCTTCGCGCACGAGCAAGGCGGTATAAAGCGACGGCACAGCATAGAAGATGCTCGGATCATGCAGCCGCATCAATGCAAGGATCGCATCCGGCGTCGGACGATCCGGCCACAGGATCGCGGTCGCTCCAACCGACATCGGGAATGTCATGGCATTGCCGAGGCCATAGGCGAAGAACAGCTTGGCCGCCGAGAACACCACGTCATCTTCACGAAGTTCGAGAATGCCCTGCCCCATGAGCTTCGCGGTGGCCATCAGGCTCGAATGCACATGCTTGACGCCTTTCGGCGCGCCGGTCGAACCGGAAGTATAAAGCCAGAACGCAACCTCGTCGGAGATCGTCGGTGCGGTGAACAGCGCTTCCGTTCCGAGATGGCAAAGATCGCCGAAGGACATCGTCTGGCATTGCGCTGGGATAATTTGCGCATCGAGCGCCGCCGCATCACCGGCTACAATGATCGATTGCAGCGAGGTCGCCTGCCGCAGCGCCGGCCCGCATTGCTTGAGCAATCCGGCATCGGCGACCAGCGCTGTCACGCGGCTGTCGGAGAGGATGTAGGCATATTGATCGGCGGTCAGCCAGGTATTCATTGGGACCACGACAAGGCCGGCACGAATCGCGCCCCAGAAGGCAACCGGAAAATCGATGGTGTCGGGCAACAGCAACGCGACGCGCTGTTCGGGCTTCAGCCCGAGCGCCAGCAGGCCGGAGCCGAAGCGGCTGGTCTGCCGCTGCAACGCGCCATAGGTCAGCCTGTGCACGGGATCGATAAAGGCGGCCTTGCCGCCAAGCCCGCGCGCAACATTGGCGTCGACGAAATCGGCGACGGCATTATAGGGCCGCCGCTCGTGATAGACCTCGGCCACCGACGCTCCCTCCCGTCAGGTGTAAAGCCGTTTCTTCTTGGGCGGCGCACGGCCGCCAGTCGCTTTGCCTCGAAAGCTCAGTGCAGATCGAACGCCTTCTCCTGCAAGTCTCCGAGCAAATCGGTCGAGCCCTGCACCGCGACGCGCTGATGATAGAGCCGCAATCCCTGCAAGCCGCCGAGCTCCTCGCCATTGCCGGCGCGGCCCGGTCCGCCGTGATGGCATTGCGGCATGACGATGCCATGCCCGGTATGCGCATCGGCAATCGATGGTTCGACCATCAGCAGACGTCCATGCCCCGGCCCGATTTCCGCCACCGCGCGGGCGAGAAAGGCGCGGTCCTCGCCGAATACCGAGGCGACCAGCGATCCGCCGCCCCGCGCCACCAGCGCAAAGGCTTCCGTCTCGTCGCGATACGGTACGATGGTTGCGGCTGGTCCGAACACTTCCGTCTCATGCACGGCCTCGGCATGCGCGGCATCCTTCACCCGCATCAGGGTCGGGGCGACGAAGGCCGATTTTTCCGGATCGATGCCATCGATGGCAGGTGCATCCGCGCCGCCGGTAAGGATCTCCGCCTCCGCCGCGATCCTGCGGATTCCGTCGAAGGCCGCCGCCTGCTGCGCGCGCGTCACCAACGGACCCATCCGCACATTCTCCTGGCGCGGATCGCCGAGCGTCGTCTTCTTCAGGCGCGCCAGCAGCGCCTCGGCCGTTGCGGCGGACTGCGCCTGCGGCACGAAGATACGGCGGATGGCCGTGCATTTCTGGCCCGCCTTCACGGTCATCTCGCGCGCCACTTCCCTGATGAAAGCGTCGAAGGCGGGAGAGCCCGCCGCTGCATCCGGCGCCAGCAACGCCGCGTTGACGCTGTCGGCTTCGACATTCACCAGCACACCGCGATCAAGGATATTGGCATGGCGGCGGATCTTGGCGGCCGTGTCCGAGGAGCCGGTGAAGGCGATCACGTCGTCGCCGGTCACATGGTCGAGCAGATCGCCCGCCCCGCCGCACAAGAGCGACAGCGCGCCCTCGGGCAAGACACTGGCTGCGATCACGTCGCGCACCATGGCGTGGGTGAGCATGGCCGTGGATGAGGCCGGCTTTGCGAAAACGGGAACGCCCGCGAGCAGCGAGACTGCGGCCTTTTCCCACAGACCCCAGCTCGGAAAATTGAAGGCGTTGATATGCACGGCCACGCCATGCCGCGGCGTCAGCAGATGGATGGCCTGGAAATTCTCCGCCTTGGCGAGCCGCACCGGTTTGCCGTCGAGCAGAAAGCGCTTGTCGCCGAGCGAAGACCCGAGCCGGGCGTAGTATTTCAGCGTGCCGATTCCGCCATCGATATCGATCGCCGCATCGATCTTGGTATTGCCGGAATTGGCGATTGCGATCTCTTCGTATTTCGCGCGGTTGGCAATCAGGACATCGGCCACCGCGCCGACGAGCTTCGCGCGCTCCGCAAATGTCATGCTCCGCAAGGCCGGCCCGCCATGGCTGCGCGCATGGGCGAGCGCCGCGCCGAGATCGAGACCGCGCGCGGAGGCGGTGGCCAGCACATGGCCGTGAACCGGATCAACCAGTTCCGTCTCCACGCCCTCGCCACGCCGCCACGATCCGGCGAGGTAGCTTTCCAGATTCTCCGGCGATTGCGTCATTCGCAGTTCCTCTTCCCGTGAGCCATGATGCATTCCGGAACCTGCCGATCCAGACCCATGACCGGATTCCACTGGCAGAATCCCGGCATTGGCCGCCCGGCCGTTTCCTTCCGCATCGCAACAGCATTGATGGCGCCCGATGGCAAGTCATAGCCGCGTCCAAAACCTCCCTCATCCAGGTCATGTCCGCATCCCGGTGCGCGGCATTGCCGCATCGGATGTGACGCGCTACCCGGTAAGCACTTGAGGGACCGATGAGGAGAATGCCGTGGACGCAGAGGCCGCAAGACATTCAGCGCCAGCCGCCGCCGATGAGCAGTCCAGGGCCGTCGCATGGGGCGACCTGCGCGAATGGCTGTCCGAGGTGGATCGGATCGGCCAGTTGCAGACGATTGCAGCGCCGGTGAATACCGACGAGGAGATCGGCGCAGTCACCTTGCTGGCGTCGCGGCAGGATACCTCGCCTGCGCTGCTGTTCGAAACCATGCAGGACGACACGACCGGATCGCGCATCCTCACCAATATGCTTGGCGCCAGCAAGGAGCGTTATGCGCTGGCGGTCGGTATCGATCCGCAGCTCACCACCGCCGAGATGATCGCCGCCACCCGCACGCTGATGTCAGCGCCCGTCAAGCCGGTGATGATCGCGAAGGAAGAGGCGCCGGTGAATGAGGTGGTCCTGACCGGCGACGATATCGACCTGACAAAGTTTCCGGTGCCGCGCTTCTGGCCGGGTGACGGCGGACGATTTATCGGCACCGGCGACATCACCTTCACCGCCTCGCCTGAAAGCGGGCGCATCAATGTCGGCTGTTACCGGCAGATGCTGCAGGGGCCGTCGCGGATCGGTCTGTATTGTTCGCCCGGCAAGCATGGATTGCTGGACCGCGAAGCGTGGTGGGCGCAGGGCAAGCCGTGCGAGGTGGTGGCGGCCTACGGGATTGATCCGGTGCTGTTCATGGTTGCGGCGCAGAGCTTCGGCGCAGAGCAATCCGAACTCGATGTGGCCGGCGCAATCATGGGCAAGCCGATTGCGCTGACCAAGGCTGAAAGCGTGAGCCTGCCGATACCCGCGCATGCGGAATTCGTCATTGAGGGCCTGCTGCATCAGGGCGACGTGATGCCGGAAGGCCCGCTCGGCGAATTCACCGGCTATTACGGGCGCGAGCGCTCACCGCAGCCGGTGATCGAGGTGAAAGCGGTGCATCACCGGAAGAGCCCGATCTTCACGCATGCGCTGATGGCGCGCTATCCGTCCTGCGAGATCGGCGCCTATTACGCGATCATGCGCTCGGCGCGCATTCTCGACGATCTCGAACGGATCGGCGTGCCGGGCGTGGTCGGCGCCTATGCACATCCGGCCGCGGCATCGGGCTGGGGCATGGTGGTGGTGTCGGTGCAGCAGAAATATGCCGGTCATTCGGCGCAGGTGCTGGCGCTGGCCGCGCAATGCCCGGCCGCCGCCTATTACACCAAATGGGTGATCGTGGTGGACGAGGATGTCGACCCCACCGATCTCAACGATGTGCTATGGGCGCTGTCGACGCGCTGCCACCCGTCCGAGGATATCGACATCCTGCGCAACACCTGGTCCACGGGCCTCGATCCCAGCCGGTTTCCGCCTGAGGAGCGCCCCTACGGATCGAAAGTGCTGATCAATGCCTGCAAGCCGCACCGGCATATGAAGCAGTTTCCGCAATCGACATCCTTGCGCAAATCCATGCATGACCGCGTGCGCGCACGCTGGGAAGAATTCGGCTTTGCCGGACCGGCGCCGAAGCTTACGGCGTTTCATGCCGATGAGGACTAGCGCCGGCGGTCAGCTCTCGTAGCGGGTATTGCCGCGCCGCGTGGTGTCGAGCGGCAATTCCATGAACACCGGATGATGCGCGCGCTGCGAGCAGGCCTGCCGCGGGCAGAGATGGCAATTGATGCCGATCTTGCTGAAGATGCGCTGGTCGTCGAGATTATAGGACGCGGCATAGCGCAGCTTGCGCACATATTGCAGTTCGCAGCCGAGCGCCACCGACAGCCGGTGATCCTGCGTCTCCAGATTGACGGCCGGACGATCCGCCGTGCGGCTGATGGTGAAGAAGCGGTCGCCGTCCGGCAATTCGACGAATTGCGGCAGGATCACACCCGGCTTGCGGAATGCCATATGGATATTCCAGACCGGACAGGCGCCGCCATATTCGGCGAGATGGAACGAGGTCGAGTTGAAGCGCTTGGTCACGTTCCCGGCCTTGTCGACGCGCAGGAAGAAGAACGGCACGCCCTGCGCACCCGGCCGCTGCATGGTGGTGAGGCGATGGCAGGCCTGCTCGAAGGACACGCCGAAGCGCGCTGAAATCCGGTCGATATCGTAGGCGGTGCTTTCCGCCGTTTGCAGATAGGACTCGTAGGGCATCAGCAACGCCGCCGCGAAATAATTCGCAAGCTCGATATGACAGCGTGCGAGACTCGTCTTGCTGGTGATGCCGCTGGCGGCGGTCAGTTCGTCGAGCAGATACTGAAACTCGACCAGACAGATGACATGCGCGAGCTGAAACACCTGATTGCAATGATCGAGCGCCTCCGACAGATGCACAATACGGCTGGCACGATCGTAGACGCGCAGCGCCTGTGTCATCTCCTCGGCCGCGCGGCGCTTCACCGAAATCCCATGCGCATCGATCAGGCGCGCCTTCAGCGCGGCATAGATGTCGTCGGGACCGCAATTCTCTTCGGCACGCAACTGCTCGGCGGCGACTTCCAGCGCGTGGAAATAGTTCGAATTGTTGCGGAAGAAATCGTGGATCACGGCTTCCGCCGATGACGCCATGAGGCCTTCCGGCGCGGTCCCCATGCCCTGCCGCATGATCCTGTCGAGTGTCGTGCGGTGGGTGCCATAGAGCGTCAGGAAATGTTCGACCAGCCGCGGCGCATGATCGATGGCCGCGCGCAATTCGGAGAGGTCCGGCATCGGCCCTGAGAACATGGGATCGCGGATGACGTTGCGAAGTTCTGAGAGAAGATTTGACGTCTCGTCGCGGACGATATCCCGCCAGTCGACCTGATAGGCATCTGCGAGCGCCATCAAGAGGCGCACCGAGAGGCTGCGCTGGTTGTTTTCAAGAAGATTCACATAGCCCGCGCTCACCCCCAGCGCCCTGGCCATTTCGGCCTGGGTCTGCCGGCGCTCCCGCCGCAGCTGCCGCAATTGCGGCCCGACAAAGGTTTTCGCCATCGGGAAACCTGCTCGCAACAAACATTACAACATTACAAATAATGGCATTATGTATGCAAACTGGCAACACACAAACCCCATTTTGAATGCAAACCTGGTTTGCGGCTGCTACCTCTTGTTGAAACAGGCCGTTAATGGCCGGACACACCCAAGGGAGGTTTGCATGGGCCACAACATCCTCATCCTCGGCGCCTCCTACGGGTCGCTGTTCGGCACCAAATGCGCGATGGCCGGGCACAACGCGACGCTGGTCTGCCGCGCCGCGACCGCGGCCCTGATCAACAACGAAGGCACCGAGGTGCGGCTGCCGCTGAAAGGCGCGCAGACCGGCACCGAAAAACACGCGATCCGGTCGGGCGATCTGCCGGCCCGCATTGATGCCTGCACGCCGGACAAGGTCGATCTCGGCCGTTATGCGATGGTGATCCTGGCGATGCAGGAGCCGCAATATTCGGACCCGGCCATCCGCGCGCTGATGACCCGCATTGCCGAAGCGCGGCTCCCCTGCCTGTCGCTGATGAACATGCCGCCGCTGCCCTATCTGAAGCGCTTCGCGGCCATCGATCCGCAGGCCGCCGAAGCGGCCTTCACCAATGCGCGCCTCTGGGATCGCTTCGACCCGCAGACGGTCAGCCTGTGCTCGCCCGATCCGCAAGCCGTGCGGCCTGCCGACGAGCCGGCCAATGTGCTGCAGGTCAATCTCGCCACCAATTTCAAGGCGGCCCTGTTCGGCTCCGCGCCGCATAACGCGCTGCTGAACGAATTGGCCACCGATATCGACAATGTGCGGCTCGACGGGCTCGACGTTCCGGTCAAACTGCGGGTGCACGATTCGCTGTTCGTGCCGTTTGCCAAATGGGCGATGCTGCTGACCGGCAATTACCGTTGCATCACTGCGGGCGTACCGGTGTCGATTCGCGACGCTGTACACGGCGACCCGGACCTTTCGCGAAACATCTATGCCTGCGTGGAATCGATTGTCCTGAAGATCGGCGCGCAACCGGAAGACCTCGTCCCGTTCGACAAATACGCCGCCGCGGCCCTGCAATTGAGCAAGCCGTCATCGGCCGCGCGTGCGATTGCCTCCGGTGCCGCAGCCATCGAACGTGTCGACCGTCTCGTCCAGGCGGTCGGCCGGCAACATGGCATCACGCATCCGGCCATCGACCATGCGGTCGCTATGACCGATACGCGGATCGCC
>JAEVZN010000010.1 GCA_023392205.1 Pseudomonadota bacterium | reverse complement strand
GTTCAGCCCATCCTTGTAGAGGTCGTCGGGGCCCACATTCGATGTCGCCACGACGACCACACCGTGATCGAATAGGGCCGAGAACAGGCGCGACAGGATCATGGCGTCAGCGATGTCGGTGACCGCGAACTCGTCGAAGCAGAGAACCCACGCCTCGTTGGCCAGGGCCTTGGCGACAGGCGGCAGCGGGTCCTTTTCCTTCGTCTCGCCGCGCTTCAGCGCCTCGCGGTGGCGCTGGATGCGATCATGCACATCCGTCATGAAGTCGTTGAAATGCGCTCGCCGCTTGCGGCGCACGGGCACCAGCTCGAAGAACATATCCATGAGCATGGTCTTGCCGCGACCGACACCGCCATGGATGTAGAGGCCCCGCACAGGTTCGCGCGCTTCCCGCCGCTTGCCGAACAGCCAGCCGAGCGCGCTCGACTTGGCGGCCAGGCGCTTCGTGCGGATTTCGGCAATCAGGCGGTCGAGTTCTTCCGCGACGCGGATCTGCAGCGGGTCGCGATGGAGTGCCTGATTGCCCGATAGATGCTCGTATCGCTGCCGAACGGAACGAAAATCAGGCGCATCGGCTAGCGATGCCGATGCCGTCGCGGCGAACCCGCCCTTGTCCTGCCCCGGAGCCACCTGATGTCAGCGCACCAATGACACCGACTGGCCGGTGGATGTCTGCCCCTCGAAACGACCGCCCGTGGAATAGAGCCGCGCCAGCGCCGAACCGTTCTCGTCGAAAAGCGTCAGCTGCGAGCCCGAGACGTTCCAGGACTTGACCTGGTCGAGCGGCGAGGGGCAGCGCAGCGGACCGGCACGGAAACCTTCGCCGAACCGGGTCTGCGGCGTGGCGATGCGGCAGCTCTGGCCGGCGACCGTCGCGTTCCAAACGCCGGCGACGCTGCCTGCGGTAATCTCTGCCGCGCCTTCGGGCGGCAATCCGGCAACCTGCGTTTCGCCATCCGGGCGATCCTCGCCAAAGCCGCCGAACTCACCATTGCCGAATTCACCCTCCTGGCCGGGCGGTGCCGGAAATTGCGAGGCATCGGTCATGCCCGGCTGACCGGGAGGGGGCAACTGGCCCGTTTGGACCTGGCCGGCCGGCGCCGCCGCCAATGGCGCTGGGGCCGGAGCGCGTGTGTCGACCCTCGAAAACCGCTCGCTCGTGCAGCCGGCAAGCGCGAGGGCGGCCAAGGCCGTAGTCAAAATGCCAATTCTGGTAAAATTCATCATCACCTCCGGCAAAGCCTGAGCTTCGCTGGTTCAGTTGCATATCCCCTGCATCACCAGAATAGTGGCGAAGTTTGGGTAAATCCAACCACCCCATGGTTAATTATTGGTTGCGGGCACGCTTGCGTCGCCTTGCGACGGAACCCGGCTGCGCCCGAAACGTTCCCCTTGCGTCGATCACATTTCAGGAAGGGTTGCCATGCTAGATTGGATTCTCATTCTGCTCGTTGTCGCGGCGGTGGCCGGTCTGCTTGGCCTCAACGCGATTTCCGGCGCGGCGCTGACGGGTGCCAAGATCCTGATCGGCATCGTGCTGGTGCTGTTCCTGCTCATGCTTCTGGGCGTTTTCGCCGTTGCGTGAATCGGGGCCCGCCGTCTGGCAAAACCGGGTCCGATGGGCCATATAGGCCGGTAGTTCCAAGGACCCGGAGTGTCATGACGGCCAGCGTGCCCTTTGCCAGGATGAACGGGCTCGGCAACCAGATATTGGTTGTCGACATGCGCGGTCGTGCCGACATGATGACCGCCGGGGCGGCGCTCGCTCTGGCGGCCGACGCCGCGACCCGGTTCGATCAGATCATGGCGATCCACGATCCCCGCAGCGCGGGCACCGCCAACTTCATCCGTATCCTCAATTCTGACGGCTCTCCGGCCCAGGCCTGCGGCAACGGCATGCGCTGCGTCGTGCAGGCTCTCGCGGCGGAGACCGGACAGCGCGTCTTCACTTTCGAGACCCTCGCCGGCATCCTCAGTGCCGAAGAACACGCCGACGGAACGATCTCGGTCGACATGGGCGTCCCGCGCTTCGGCTGGGAGGACATCCCACTCGCCGAAGAATTCGCCGATACTCGCACGATCGAGTTGCAGGTCGGCCCAATCGACGCGCCCATCCTGCACTCGCCGTCCGTCGTATCGATGGGTAACCCGCACGCCGTCTTCTGGGTCGACAAAGACGTCAATAGCTACGATCTCGAGCGCTTCGGTCCGTTGCTGGAGCATCATCCGATCTTCCCCGAACGTGCCAACATCTCCATTGCCCGAGTAATCTCACCGTCCGCGCTGACGCTGCGTACCTGGGAGCGCGGGGCAGGATTGACGCGCGCATGCGGCACGGCTGCCTGCGCCGCAGCGGTATCGGCCGCGCGTACGGGCCGCACCGGCCGTGACGTGACTGTCACCGTGCCGGGCGGTGATCTGCAGATATGCTGGCGCGCCGACGACCACGTCATCATGACCGGTCCGGCTGAATGGGAATTCTCCGGCACGCTCGATCCAGCCTCCGGCGCCTGGCAGCGCGACGTCGAGGACGTGGCGTGATGGCGGTCGAAATCGTCACATTCGGCTGCCGGCTCAACGCCTATGAATCCGAGGTCATGCGCGGCGAGGCCGAAAAGGCGGGGCTGGGTGAACTCGAGGGCGGTGCCATCGTCGTCAACACCTGCGCGGTGACGGGCGAGGCGGTGCGCCAGGCACGCCAGGCGATCCGCAAGGCACGCCGGGACAATCCGGCCGCCCGGATCATCGTCACCGGTTGTGCGGCGCAGACC
>JAEVZN010000008.1 GCA_023392205.1 Pseudomonadota bacterium | reverse complement strand
GGCGCGGCGGTCCGAATTGCCCTCGCGCAGCACCGGATTGACCACGCTGCCGAACACCCTGGCGTAGCGCGCCTTGATGTCCTTCTCGGCGTCGGTCGCGGGATTGTCCGGATAATCCGGAATGTCGTAGCCCTTGTCCTGAAGCTCCTTGATCGCGGCCTTGAGCTGCGGGATCGACGCCGAAATATTCGGCAGCTTCATGATGTTGGCTTCGGGCCTGGTCGCAAGCTCGCCAAGCCAGGTCAGGTCATCGTTGATCTTTTGGGCAGGCGTCAGCTTTTCAGGGAAATTGGCGAGGATGCGGCCGGCCAGCGAAATGTCCTTCAGTTTCACGGTTACCCCCGCCGCGCCCACAAAGGCTTCCACGATCGGCAGCAGGGAATAGGTCGCGAGCGCTGGGGCTTCATCGACCTTTGTCCACATGATTTCGAGATCTGGCATGCTTGCACCTCTGGTCGCCGTGCTTGATTGGACCCACCGGAAACCGACCATCGATGGGTGCCGGGAGAAGCGCGCTCCCCCCGGGGCCTTCAAATGAATTGTTCTCGGCGCGGAGCCCGCCAACCGGGAATTCGACTGACGGAGTTCGGCGGGCGCCCTATAGCATCCGCATTGCGCGGGTAAAAGCCTCGTTAGCAGGTGCGAGACAGGCCGCCGGTAAAGGGCAGATGAGACCTTTGCGAACTTGCGACGCCGTGTCACCGGCGCCGGACACCGCGTCTCGGGCGCAGAGTGAACGGCCTTACCCGCGGACGTAGAGCGCCTGCGGGGTCACAACGAAGTCGATTCGTCCGTCGGTCAGGGCGCGTGCGCATTCGGCCGGCGTATTGACGATCGGCTCTTCGTGGACATTGAAGCTGGTATTGACCAGAGCGGCGAGCCCGGTCGCGCGTTCGAACCCCGCGATGATGTCGTGATAAAACGGATTGTCGCCGCGGGCGATGATCTGCGGGCGTGCGGAATGGTCTACATGCACCACGGCGGCGATGCGGCCGCGCCATTCGGGCTGCACATCGGTGGCGATGGTCATGTAGCGGCAGGCGCGGCGGTTGACGCCGGAAATGCCGAAGACGTCGCCCGCCCGCTCTTCGGTCACGACCGGCGCGAAGGGCATGAATTCCGAGCGGTTGAGGCGGCTGTTGAGCAGGTCGTGGGTTTCGCGGCGTGAAGGATTGGCGAGGATGGTTCGCGCACCCAGCGCGCGCGGCCCGTATTCCATGCGCTGGGTATAAATGGCGCCGAGCTGGCCTGCCTGCAGCCGCTGGACGCTGCCCTGAACCGGGTCCTCGCCGGTGCGGCTGACGCCCGGGATCGCTGCGAGCGCGGCGTCCGCCTCGCCGGTAAAGTCGCGCCCGAGATAAACCGGCCCGAGATCGCGGCGTTGCGCAAGCCAGGTGCCCAGGCCATCTCGGCGCAGGAGCCAGGCGAGGGCGCCGCCGACCGGCAGGCCGTCATCGCCCATGGCCGGGAAGATGAATACCTCGTCCAGGTCGAAACGCTCGGCGATCAACCGGTTCAGTTTCACATTGGCGAAAATACCGCCCGACAGGCCGAGATGCCGCGCCGGATGCCGTGCCAGCAGCTTCCCGATGGAGGCCAGCATCACATCTTCCAGCACCTGCTGCACGGAAGCGGCATAATCCTCCTTGCTCAGGCCCCGATTGAGTTTCTGCATGAAGGCGTTGATCTGCCGGTCGCCGCCGAGTGTGGAATGGATGCGGCCATCCTCGCCGACCGAATATTTTGCATTCAGTTCGGCGGCGCGCACCGGCTGTCCCATCGCGGACAGGCCAGTCACCTTGCCCTCGTGCCGCACACGCCGGAAGCCGAGCGCCTTGGTGGCCGCGCCGTACATCTTGCCGAGGCTGTCTTCCTCCGCCGGAATCAAGATTGTGTCCTCGCCGCCGAAAATCGTCTGCAGCGCACCGCCGGCAAAGTGACGGTGGCTGTAATGCACATTGTCGCCGCCGCCATCGGCGGTCACCAGCAGCGCGTCATCCCAGCCGGGGCTGTAGAACAGCGGCGGCAGCGCATGCGCTTCGTGGTGGTTGTAAAAGAAGGCGCTCGCGTCGCTGCGAAATCCACTCTCGCGCTGAAAAGCGTCGATATCGAAAAAGACGCTGGCGTCGGTGGTATTGTGTCGAAACAGTTCCGGCATCAACTGGCGGCGCGGCTTGCGCGCGATATGTGTGCGGTATTGCTCTTTCAGCCAGTCGAAGCCCGCGATATGCCGGAAATGCCGGGTCGGAAACAGCGCGCGGCTGTAGCAGACCACATCGACCTCCCGGCGCGTCGCTCCGGCAATCGCGAGCACTTCGTCGATGGCCGCATCCGGGTGCTGCGAGCCATCGCCCTTGTTGCGCGTGAGCCGTTCGAGCGACACCGCAGCCTTCAATTCGTAATCCACGAACAGGGCCGCGGCCGCGTCGTGCGAGCCGGAATGAACGCCGAGAATAAGCTGGGACATCGGAGGGATCGGCTACCTTCAAGTGGCGCTGTCTAGCTGGATTTGCGGCGGCGGACAATCGCCCGGCGCCCGGCGGCCTAGACCCGTCCGTGCTGCAACTTCGTCAGGAAATGACCAGTATATTTCTCCGGGCCGACATGCACGATGGTTTCGGTGACGACCGACCAGAATTCGACGCCGCTCACCTCGACCCAGCGTTGGCAGAAGGCGATATCCTCACCGCCGTAATGACCATGTTCATTGGGCATCGGCTCGAAGCATTGCAGCACGCCCTTGGTCAGTCCGAAATTGGCATAGGTGTGCTCGATCCGTTCGCACCACAATTCGGGGTAGCGCTCCCGGATCGCATCGAACACCTCGCGCTTGATCAAGAGCACGCCCGTGCCGGCCCTGCGCACGCGGATGCAGGGTCCGTCGGTCACGAGATTGTCGGCGCGGGCGCTTTCGTCATCCGATCCGTCGCTCAGGAAGTCGATCGAACCGGCATTCACGTAGTCAATCGCGACAAGCCGCGCGACCGCGGGGTCCGCGATCTCGCCGCCAAGGGCATAGAACTTCGCAAGATCGAACCTGCGATACGGGTAGGCCGCGCCCACCACCGGCTTGTCGGCATCGAGCATGCGTTCGATCAGCGATGGCGCGAAGCCCATGTCGCCATCGACGAAGAGCAGGTGCGTGAAGCTCTCGTCCTGCATGACGAGGCTCGCATACAGATTGCGCATGAACGGAAGCACCGACAGCGACAGGAACTTGTGTTCCAGCGTGATCTCAGGATGCTTGTCGCGGAAATGGCCGTAGAGCCCGACCAGCGTGTCGCAATAGGTCGTGGTCACCTGACCGCCATAGGCCGGGGTCGCAATCATGATTTTCATCGCCGGCGGGCTCCGCGAAGTGATCCGAATCGGTTGACCGACAATCGCATGCTTTCGCGGCTTCTCTCCCAAGGCTATAGGGGGCGCGGAGAGAGCGAACATGCCGGGTGCAGGGACCGACAAGACCAGAAACTGGGTGGCTACACCGGCGCCGGTGGTGGTGCTGGTGGAGTCGCAGCTCGGCGAGAATATCGGCTCGGCGGCGCGGGCCATGGCCAATTTCGGTCTCTCGCAATTGCGGCTGGTGAATCCGCGCTGCGGCTGGCCGAACCATCGGGCCGCGATGATGGCCGCAGGCGCCGACCGCATCCTCGACCGGGCGAGCCTGCACGAGACATTGCCGGATGCGCTTGCCGATTGTCATTTCGTGTTCGCGGCCACCGCGCGCGCGCACGATCAGGCAAAGCCGGTGGTCAGCGCGGAGGCTGCCGCCGCCATGTCCGCGTCGCGAATCGCCGAAGGCCAGAACGTGGCGCTTGTGTTCGGGCGCGAGCGCAACGGGCTTGAGAATGACGAGGTTGGGCTTGCCGACGCGATCCTGACCTTGCCGGTCAATCCGGCTTTCGCCTCGCTCAATCTGGCGCAGGCGGTGCTGGTCGCGGGCTATGAATGGTTCAAGCACCAGAGCGCAGGCGTTCTGCCTTTCGGGCAGCCGGAGAAATCGCCACCGGCACCCAAGGAGCAATTGCACGCCTTTTTTTCCGATCTGGAAACAGAGCTGGACCGGATCGAATATTTCCGGCCGCATGAGAAGCGCGGCACCATGGCGGTGAATCTGCGCAATATCTTCACCCGCATGCAGCCCACCCAGCAGGATATCCGCACGCTGCACGGCATCGTCATGGCGCTGGTGGAGGGCCGCAAGGGGCCGGCGCGCGGGGGCCTGCTCGACGGCCCGGAAGCCGACATGCTGCGCAGCCTGCTGGCACAGCACGGCAAGGCCGAGATCGCCCGCACGGATTCGCCGGTGCGGGGGCTGGCGCGGCTCCTGCGCCGCAATCCGACCGATGCCGAGCGAAACCTGTGGGCGGCGATGATGGCCGACCGGCGCTTTGCATCTTTCGGCTTCAAGCGGCAGACGCCGATCGGACCGCATATCGCCGATGTCGTGTCATTCCCGCTGCGGCTGGTCGTCGATGTCGTCCCCGACAGCGAGGATGCGAAGGCGCAGGAGGCCCGTGGCGTGAAGCTCAACTGGCTGCGGGCGCGCGATTACCGCATCGTGTCGCTGCGCGCGGGTGACGTCATGCGCGATCCGGCTGCAATGCTCGACAGGCTGCTCGACGATATTGCCGCGGCGCTGCCGGAAGACTAGTCGCGTCCGGCGAGAATACTCACCTGCGCGGCGGTGCCTGCCCGCAGGAAGGCGAGATCGCTCGCCACCGTGAGAAAGCGGAAGCCGGCCTTCGCCTTCTCGACGGCGCGCTCGGCATCGCGGCAATACAGGCCGGGAATTTTTCCGTGCCGCTCGCAGGCCTTCAGGACCAGATCGAGCGCCTGCTCGACATCCGGCGCATGCGCATCGAGCGAGGTCCCGCCGGACAGGCTGAAGGACAGGTCGGAGGGGCCGACAAAAAGCGAATCGATGCCCGGCGCGGCGGCAATCGCGTCGAGATTGTCGAGCGCGGCGCGGGTCTCGATCATCGCGAAGGTGACGGTCGTGGTATTGGCCTCGCCGAGATAGGGCCGCTGATCGGCAAAGCCCGCCAGCATCGCCGCACGATGCGCGCCGATGCTGCGTTCGCCCAGCGGCGGATATTTCGCCACCTGCACGAAGGCGCGCGCATCCGCCTCGCTGTTGATCATCGGCGCGATGATGCCTTCGGCGCCGAAATCGAGCATGCGGCTGACCGTGGCATTCTCCCAGACCGGGACGCGCACGATCGGAGCCGCGCCGGCCAGATGCACGGCGGCAATCGCCTGCAGGGCGGATGCCGTGTCCCACATGCCGTGCTGGGTATCGAGCGTGACCGCCGAAAAGCCTTCACGGGCGATGGCCTCGCAGACCAGCGGCGCGGGCAATCCGCACCAGGCCGAGAACACGGTTTCACTGGCGCGCAGGCGGCGGGCGAGCGTGAAGGCAGGGGCGGGCATGATGTCGGTCCGTGGCTAAAGCGATGGACTAAAGCTTGGCGATCGCGACCTGATAATCGTCATGGACCATGCGATACTGGCCCGCGATGGATTTCAGAAAAGCATCGACGCCTGGCTTCGGATTGTCCATCGGCGCCGGCATCTCGTCCCACAGATAATCGTCGAGGATCACCAGCCCGCCCGGCGCCATCAGCGGCCAGGTCAGGGCGAAATCCGCATACACCTCGCGCGCGCGATGGCCACCGTCGATATAGGCGATGTCGAAGCGCCGTCCTTCGACGCCGAGGCCGACCAGCGCCTCGATTGAGGGCGCCTTGATCTTCTCAAGCCGCCCGCTGAAGGGCTGCGTGTTGGCGTCGAAATGCATCTCGATTGCGCGCAGCTTCTCCGCGTCCTGCGGACTTGCCGCGGCAGCTTCCTGATGCTCCTGGCCGCCGGCAAAGGTATCGACGCAGGTCAGTTGCACCTGCGGGAGATAATTCAGGAAAAAGAGGGCGGACCGGCCCTCCCATGATCCGATTTCGAGCATCCGCACCGGCCTGTCCCGGAACGCGGCGAGCAGGGCTATCCAGGTCGGGAAATGCCACGACGTCCAGTCGGTGGTGAATTGCTTTCCGTCATACCAATGCACCGTCTCCTCGATGGAGACTGGCGGGAGCGGGTCCGCGGGGCGCATAGGGGGGGCGATGCGCTAGGTGCCGGCCTGGATCTGCCGCACGGCCTCCATCAGCAACTCCGCCATCTTGGCCCGGACCACATCCTCGGTCACGCCCTTGCGGGCGAGATCGGATGTCACCTTGCGGACCACGTCGTCGTCACCCGGTTCTTCGAAATCGGCAGCGACCACCTCTTTGGCATAGGCCTCGGCCTCGGCCGGGGACTTGCCGAGTTCCGTAGCGGCCCACAAGCCGAGCAGCTTGTTGCGGCGGGCCGTCGCCTTGAATTTCAGCTCTTCATCATGCGCGAACTTCTTTTCGAAGCCTTCCTCGCGCTTGTCGAAAGTTGTCATGGAATGCCCTCGTTCCTGTCATGCGGCCGGGCCGATCCGGCGTTGCAGGCTGTTTCCGGAATTCTTGGCGCCTTGCATAACGGTGCCCGTGAGCCAAGGCAACCATTGGCGATTCGCGCAAGACGCCTATATGCGGGGCATGACCGATGGTGCCCGCATTGTCTCCGGATCGTCGATCGGCTAGGTTCGCCGAACGGACCGGTCGACCTTTCAGTGTCTCGACAGTCGCCTCTGCCGCGGTCACAAATCAGCAACAGGAACCCCGGCATCCGATGGACTTCCACAAACCACGGTATATCCCGATGAGCCGCCGCCGCCGCATTTATGAAGGCAAAGCCAAGGTCCTGTATGAAGGCCCTGAGCCGGGGACGTTGATCCAGCACTTCAAGGACGATGCCACCGCCTTCAACGCCAAGAAACACGAGGTGATCGAAGGCAAGGGTGTGCTCAATAACCGCATTTCCGAATACATCTTCCAGAACCTGAACGACATCGGCGTGCCGACGCATTTCATCCGGCGGCTGAACATGCGCGAACAACTGATTCGCGAAGTCGAAATTATTCCGCTCGAACTGGTGGTGCGCAATGTCGCCGCCGGCTCGCTGTCGACCCGGCTCGGGATCGAGGAGGGCACACAATTGCCCCGCTCGATCATCGAGTTCTATTACAAGAACGACCAGCTCGGCGATCCGATGGTCTCCGAAGAGCACATCACGGCATTCGGATGGGCCAATCCGCAGGAGATCGACGACATGATGGCGCTGGCCATCCGTGTGAACGACTTCCTGTCCGGCCTGTTTCTGGGCGTCGGGATCAGGCTGGTCGATTTCAAGATGGAATGCGGCCGGCTGTGGGAAAACGACATGATGCGGATCGTGGTCGCCGACGAGATTTCCCCGGATTCTTGCCGGTTGTGGGATATCAAGTCGAACGAGAAGCTGGACAAGGACCGCTTCCGCCGAGATCTCGGTGGACTGGTCGAGGCCTATACCGAGGTCGCCAAGCGGCTCGGCATCATGAACGAGGGCGAGCCGCCGCGCGGCACGGGTCCTGTTCTGGTAAAGGGCTGATCCCAGGAAAACTGGTGCAGAGAGAGAAACGCATTCAAGAGACCGCCATGGGTATCCCCCGCATCGATCCCGGTC
>JAEVZN010000577.1 GCA_023392205.1 Pseudomonadota bacterium | reverse complement strand
GATGTGATGAACATGGCGGTCAGTTCCTCGGCCATCAAAAAGGGCGAGACATTGGTCGATACCGCGATGACCCTGAATGCAATGCATCCGGACATCCTCGTGGTGCGTCACCATGCGTCCGGTGCCGTGGAATTGCTGGCTCAGAAAGTGGACGGCTCGGTGATCAATGCCGGCGACGGCGCGCATGAACATCCGACCCAGGCCCTGCTCGACGCACTCACAATCCGCCGTAACAAGGGGCGTATTGAAGGCCTCACCGTGGCGATCTGCGGAGACATCCTGCATTCGCGCGTTGCGCGATCGAACATTATTCTGCTCAACGCGCTCGGGGCGCATGTGCGAGTGATCGCGCCATCCACATTGTTGCCGCCGCATATCGAGCGCTTCGGCGTCGAGGTCACGCGCGATATGCGTCAGGGTCTGCGCGACGCCGATATCGTCATGATGCTGCGATTGCAGCGCGAACGGATGAACGGGTCGTTTGTCCCGTCCACACAGGAATATTTCGCCTATTTCGGCCTCGATCAGAAAAAGCTCGCCTATGCCAAGCCAGATGCCCTTGTGATGCATCCCGGACCCATGAACCGTGGCGTGGAAATCGATTCCAGCGTGGCAGATGGCGCGCAATCCCTGATCCGCGAGCAAGTCGAAATGGGTGTCGCCGTGCGCATGGCGGTGCTGGAAGCCCTGTCCCGCAACCTGCCAAACGCCTGACGCCGATGTTGTCCGACCGCCGCCCGATCCTGCTGACCAACGCACGCATCGTTGACCCCTCGCGCGACCTCGATTTCGCGGGCGATCTCCTCATCGCCGACGGCGTGATCCGGGATGCAAAGCGCGGCATCGGCGCTGCAGGTGTTCCGGAGGGCGCCGAAGTGGTCGATTGCCGGGGGCGCATCGTGGCACCAGGGCTGATCGATATGCGCGCCTTTATCGGTGAACCGGGCGCGGAGCATCGCGAGACGCTCGCAACCGCGAGCCAGGCAGCGGCGGCCGGCGGCGTGACCACGATTATCTGCCAACCCGACACCACGCCCGCCGTCGACGACCCAGCCATTGTCGACTTCATTCTCCGCCGTGCGCGCGATACGGCCATTGTCCATGTGCAGCCGATGGCGGCACTGACGAAGGGGCTGCATGGCCAGGAGATGACCGAGATCGGACTTCTGAAAGCCGCGGGCGCCGTCGCCTTTTCCGATGGGGATCGCAGCGTCACCAATGCGCAGGTGATGCGGCGCGCCCTCACCTATGCGCGCGACTTCGATGCCCTGATCGTCCATCACACCGAAGACCCGGATCTGATCGGCGAAGGCGTGATGAACGAAGGTGAATTGTCGGCACGCCTCGGATTGCACGGCGTTCCGTCCGCCGCGGAAGCCATCATGCTGGAACGCGACGTGCGTCTCGTCGGCCTCACATCGAGCCGCTACCACGCCGCCTCCCTGACCTGCCGCCAGTCGCTGGAAATCCTGCGCCGCGCCAAGGACGAGGGGTTACCGGTCACGGCCTCGGCCTCGATCAATCATCTGACGCTGAACGAAAACGACATCGGCTCCTATCGGACCTTCTTCAAGGTCTCGCCCCCGCTGCGTTCGGAAGACGACCGCTCGGCGCTGGTGGCGGCGGTGGCTTCCGGCCTGATCGATGTCATTATGTCGGACCACAATCCGCAGGATGTGGAAACCAAGCGCCTTCCGTTCTCGGAAGCTGCGCCGGGCGCCATCGGACTGGAAACCATGCTGACGGCGGGCCTGCGGCTGGTGCACGGAGGCTCCCTGACATTAATGCAGTTGCTCGCGACCATGACTTCACGTCCCGCGGAATTGCTGAATGTGCCGGGCGGCACGCTGCGGCCGGGCGCGCCGGCGGATGTGATCGTCATCGATACCGACACGTCATGGGTGCTCGATCCCGGCGACCTCAAGTCGAAATGCAAGAATACGCCGTTCGACGAAGCGCGGCTGGAAGGCCGGGTCGTGCGAACGATCGTTGCCGGGCGCACGGCCTATGAGTACGCTTCGGCCTGAATGTCAGTCGTTGTCCGTCATGCATTGTGAGAAGTCCGATGGATTGGGCAAGCATCGCCGCAGCCTGGCCACTTCTGTTTGGCGCCCTGATTCTCGGCTATCTTTTGGGTTCGATTCCGTTCGGCATCCTGCTCACCCGCGTGACCGGTGCGCCGGATCTGCGTTCGATCGGTTCGGGCAATATCGGCGCCACCAATGTGCTGCGCACCGGCCGCAAGGGCCTGGCCGCGGCAACCCTGCTTCTGGATATGCTCAAGGGCACGGCCGCCGTCCTTATTGCGATGTTCTGGCTCGGGCGCGACCCGGCGCTCGTAGCCGGACTCGGAGCCCTGCTCGGACATCTCTTTCCGGTTTGGCTTGGATTTAGGGGCGGTAAAGGCGTCGCGACATTCATCGGAGTTCTGCTCGGCTTTTCCTGGCTTGCCGCGCTGATCTATGCCGGCGTCTGGCTCGGGGTCGCCGCGGTCACGCGCTATTCTTCACTGGCCGGGCTCCTGGCCTGCGCTGCGACACCAGCCATCCTGTGGTTTATCGGCTTTCCGGACGAGGCCAAGCTGTTCTTCCTGCTTGCAGTGC
>JAEVZN010000092.1 GCA_023392205.1 Pseudomonadota bacterium | reverse complement strand
CTCTACGATTCCGCGATGCGGAGTCTTGGACGGGTGCCCTATGTCACGCGCGCGCAAGGGGCGCGCTTTGTGGTCGATACAACCGATCTGATCGACCGCGAACTGGCTATTGCCGGCATCTGGGAAGCCGAGCAGCTGGAGGATTTCGCGGCGATCTGTCTGACACACCGTGTCGATTATTTCCTCGATATCGGCGCCAATGCCGGCGTCTATTCCATTCTGCTGTCGTCGAAGAATCTCGGCGGCGAAATCGTGGCCTTCGAGCCTGATCCCGGCAATCGCGCGCGCCTTGTGGCCAATATCGCCGCCAACAACATGCAGGATCGCATCCGCGTCGTGCCCTATGCGGTGGGCGACAAGGCCGCGACTGTCACGCTGATGGAGGCGGGCAGCCACAATCGCGGCGAATCCTGGATCGCCCACCCCGACAAGCCGCCGGAAGAAGCGCCGGGTGTGGCCAGCCACGAGGTGCGACAGATCCGGTTCGACGACGAATTTGCGATCGCCGACAAGACGCTGCTGATCAAGATGGACGTCGAGGGTTCCGAATTCCATGCGCTTGCGGGCATGGAGCGGACCTTGCGCGACAACATCTGCTATCTGCAGGTTGAACTCTATTCAGACCGTTTTGACGAGCTGAAAAACCTGTTCGCGCGGCTGGGCTATCGCTACCTCAAGACCAGCTATATCGACCATTATTTCACGAATATGCCGGAAGCGGCCTGACGCCTCGCGGCCGGCGTGGTGGATGCTGCTTGGCGGCACATTTGCTCCCGCTCACCGGGGAATATAGCCGGGCGTGCGGTGTTCTTCCACCATTCGCGGGAGTGTCGGTTTCCGGGTTTTTCGCGGCTGCGCTATGGTCGCATCCGGCGTCTTGACCGGACGAAAGAACCGGAAACTCAGAAACCACGCCGATCCAAGGAGGGATAACGATGATGAGCGATGTAACGCGCCGCAATCTGCTGGCAGGAACTGCCGGCGCGTCTGCCGCCGCCATGTTCGGCGGACTGACTTTCTCGACACCGGCCGCGGCCCAGGCGGCGGCGTCCGACAGCGGCCAGGCACCCGGCTGGTACCGCTACAAGGTGGGCGATATCGAAGTGACGGCCGTCACCGACGGCATCAACCGCTTCAAGTTTCCGGACGGCTTCGTTGCCAATGCAAAGCGCGACGAGGTCAACAAGGCGCTGACGGCCGCCTTCCTCGAACCGGACCATATGGCCATTCCTTATACGGCCGTGGTCATTCGCAATGGCGGCAAGACCACCCTGATCGACACCGGGACCGGCGAGCAGAATTTCACCAACAGCAAGGGCGCGGCCGGACAGTTGAACCGCAATCTTGCGGCTGCCGGTATCGACCGCAAGGATGTGTCGACCGTCATCATCTCGCATTTCCATCCCGACCACGTGAACGGGCTGTTGCTGCCGGACGGCACGCTGGCTTTCGCCAATGCCGAAATCATGGTGCCGGACGCCGAGCACAAGTTCTGGACGGACGATGGCGAGATGAGCAAGGCCACCGGCAACCAGCGCATGGAGGGCCTGTTCAAGAACAATCGCCGCGTCTTCGGCAACGAGAGCGTCAAGAAGCAGGTGAAGCCCTATGAGGCCGGCAAGGAGCTGGTGCCGGGCGTCACGGCAGTGGCGACACCCGGTCATTCGGTCGGTCACACCTCGCATATCATTTCGTCAGGCGGCAAGAGCGTGTTCGTGCAGGCGGACCTGACGAACGTGCCGTTCCTGTTCGTGCGCAATCCCGGCTGGCACCTCATGTTCGATCAGATCCCCGATCAGGCCGAAGCCACGCGTCGCAAGACCTACGACATGCTGTCGACCGACCGGACCATGGTGCAGGGCTTCCATTTTCCGTTCCCGGCGATCGCCTATATCGAAAAGACAGGCGACGGTTACCGGGAAGTGCCGGTGCCGTGGAGCCCGACGCTTTAAGCGCAAGGACATGCAAGGCCGCCCGCGAGGGCGGCCTTGTTGCTTGCGGATGACGGGGATGCCGGTCCCGGATTCTACTTCTCGTTCTGCTTCAGCCAGTCCTGCATGAAGGCGATCTCGCTTTCCTGCGCCTTGATGATCTCTTCGGCGAGCTTGCGGATCTGCGGGTCCTTGCCGAAAGCCAGCACGACTTTCGCCATTTCCACCGCACCCTGATGATGCGGGATCATGCCGCGCGCGAAATCGACATCGGCATTGCCGGTAAAGGCTATGTCCATGCCCTCGTGCATTTTCTGATTGACGGCGTGGAAGGCCGCGCTCGACGGCCCGGTATCGCCCTTGGGCTGCGCACTGCCATGCGCATGTGCGCCGGCTGGCTGCGAGGAACTGGCTGAACCGCTGCCATGCATATCATGGCCCCTGTGGTGGTCGTGCTTCATCTGTGCGATAGCGGCCACGCTGCCGAGCGCAATGGCACCAGCAGCCAGTCCGGCCAGCATTTGGGTCTTCATGTTCATTCTCCAGAATTTACGTGACATTGATCGTTCGCCCGGCCTTGGCAGCCAGACGTGAGAACGGATCGACGGGTCAGGCCTGGAGACGGGGTGGCGGGGTCGCGGGCTCGGAATCGCGGGTAGTGACCGGCGGCGCGGGCGCAGCGGCGAGGACACCGAGCAACACGGCGTGAAGGTGTCGCGCCGTGGCGGCGTCGGGCGCGACGGCGAGGAAACAGGCAAACGCATTACAGCCAGCTTGTCCGCCTTTGCCATGTTCGTGCCGTGCAGGGTCCTGCGGCGTATCCGCCCCGGCATGATGATGATCGCGCTCATGCATCGCGGCGGGCGGGGCGGCCTGCGCCAGTGTGCCGGCAAAGGTCATGACCGGACCATGCAGCAGGCTCACCGCGGCAAACAGGGCCACAAAGCAGAACCGGATCGCACGATGTAGTGCAGTCATGTTCCGACCGTATCCTCCAGACACGGCTTTTCAAGCCCGGATCGGTCGCCTACATACGGCGCCGCAGGAGGCTGGAGACTGGCATGGCAAACAAGGCGAAAATCGGGGTGCTTGGCGCGTCCGGGTATACCGGCTCCGAGCTGGTGCGCCTGCTGCTGCGTCACCCGCGGGCGGAAATTGCGCTCCTGACCGCCGACCGCCGCGCCGGGCAGGAGATGCGCTCGGTCTTTCCGCAATTCTCACCCTTCGACTTGCCGACGCTTGTCTCGCTGGATGGGTTGGACTGGAAGACGGCAGGGCTCGATCTCGTGTTCTGCGCGCTGCCGCATGCGACCACGCAGAAGGTGCTGAAGGATCTTCTGGCCGCAGCGCCGCTGACCAAGGTGGTCGATCTGTCGGCCGATTTCCGGTTGTCCGATATCGCCGCCTATGCGCGATGGTACGGACATGAGCATCATGCGCCGGAATTGCAGACGGAAGCCGTGTACGGGCTGGCCGAGATCTACCGGCGCGAGATCAAGGCGGCGCGGCTTGTCGCCAATCCCGGCTGTTACACCACCTGCGCGCAGTTGCCGCTGATCCCGCTGTTGAAAGCCAAGGCCATCGAGACCGACGGCATTGTTGTCGACGCAAAGTCCGGGATGACCGGGGCGGGGCGGGCGGCCAAGGAGGGCATGTTGTTCTCGGAAGTGTCGGAAGGCTTTCACGCCTATGGCGTCGGTGGTCACCGGCACATGGCCGAACTCGATCAGGAATTTTCGCGCGCCGCCGGCAAGGAGGTGATTGTCAGCTTCACGCCGCATCTGGTGCCGATGAATCGCGGCATCCTGTCCACGATCTATGTGCGCGGACGGCGCGGCAAGATGCCCGAAGAACTGCATGCGTTGCTGGCAAAGGCCTATGAGAAGAGCGCCTTCGTGCATGTCCTGCCGTTCGGGGAGACGCCGCAGACGCGGCATGTGCGCGGGTCCAACTGGACCTTCATCGGTGTCGCTGCGGATCGCATCGTCGGCCGCGCCATTGTGGTTTCCGCGCTGGACAATCTGGTCAAGGGCGCGTCCGGTCAGGCGGTCCAGAACATGAATCTGATGCTGGGCTTTCCGGAAGGGATGGGCATCGAT
>JAEVZN010000480.1 GCA_023392205.1 Pseudomonadota bacterium | reverse complement strand
CTCTTCCTCGGATCCGGGCTTCAGCAACCTGATCTCATCGCCGGGAGCGATCGGCCGTCCGCAGCCGCGATGGCGCGCCTCTTCCGGATCGCTTGGCGCGGAAGCCGTCAATAAGCCTTCGGTGATGCCGAACATGTTTCCAGAGACGATGCCGGTATGCGCTTCGAGCGCGTCGGCACGCGACAAGGTGAAGAACTGACGCAACGACGACAGATCGTGATCGCCGATGCGCGGATATTCCATGATGCGCGGCGCCACCGGGCCGATGCTGCCGGTGAAGGTCACGCCGTGCGCGGGGATCGCAGCCAGAAATTTCTCGACGTCGAAGCTGTTGCGGATGACGTTCGTGCGGCGGGTCAGGGTTGTCGGGATGACAGTGAACAGCATGCCTGCATTATGGATGAGAGGCAGCGCCCACATGCCGACATCATTCTCGTCGAGCTCGTAGGCTTTTGCGAGCCACAATGCAGAGCCCAGATATTCAGAATGAAAACGTGGGATGATCTTCGGCAATCCGGTCGATCCGCCGGAAAGCTGGAACATGATCACGTCGTCGGGCGAAGGATCATACGGGCGGACAATGTCGCGGGCCGTGTCTTTGTCATACTTGCGCGCCAGATCGTCCATTGACAGTCCGTTGCCGGCATCGCCGCGCGTAACGACGAGCGTCCGGATTGCTGGCATCGCGTCCATGATCGCCCGTGCAAAGCCGATCTGATCGAAGCTGCTGGAGACGTCTGCCTGAACGAAATAAGCGACGGCGCCGGCGCGCTCGCCGAGCGCCTTGATCTCGATCTCGCGATATTGCGGCAGGGTACAGAGGGGGACGATGCCGGCCTTGAAACACCCGAACAATGCGACGAAGATTTCTTTGACCGAACCGATCTGGAAAATGGCGCGGTCGCCGGGCCGAAGGCCGCTTTCGATCAGCCCCGCTGCGAGCGATTCCGACAGGGTATCGAGTTCCGCGAAACCAAAGATGCCGTCCTCCGCGATGACCGCAGCCTTGTCTGGTACCGCGGATGCAGCATCGCGCAGGCTGTCACCGGCCGTCATTGGCAGCCAGGCGCCGCTGTCGAGGTGCCGCAGCTTATCTTGAGCCGACCGGTAGCTAATGCCTGAAATCGGAAAACGCGGCGTCATGGCGGAAATTCCCGTTGCCGTCAGCTTCTACAATCTGTCGACATAATCGTCAATATATGGACATGCAGGTCGATACATTGACTGCGCCAACGCTTTCGCGCAGCCCGATAGGGCAGAAGCCAGTATACTTCCGCAGGCGGCCCGTCCGATGCGGGGGGCAGTCAAGCGACAGGTTTAATGACTTTATCAAGGGCAGCCCCAGCTTGCGATCGTTTGCCACAAGAGCTGCAAACTTGTCGGGGTTCAAAATCAACGGCTGCATGCCTGCTCCGTTGAATCGCGTCACGACATCCGCATTCTCCAGTGCGTTAGCCATCGATCCGCGCAGCCGCTCAACGCACCTCCGGTGTTTTGGCCGGCAGATCAGGCCTATCCAGACATGGACGCCATAATTGTCGGCCCCGCTTTCGCGGATGCAGGAAAGTCCGGTAATGCCCGACTTCCTTGGTCGAGACGGCAGTCGCGTGCGCTTTCCTATCCTTGAAATAGCCGGCAGCGCCAGCAAGGGCAATAAACATCACGGAGATCGAGTACCAGGCAGATTCTGCTACGCCGGCGCTACCCCGCGATATGCAACGTTGTGTTGTGAATGCCTACGAGATACTTCGGCATTCTCATCGCTATCTTTACCGGATCCCGGGACCTCCGGAGTCGCAATTAAGTTGATCGTAGTATCGAGAGCCGTTCTCGGACGGGCTCACACCAACCGAGTTCGCAGCAAGCCCCACGGATGGTCGTGACGCACGATCTGGCGCGGGCCACCGATCCATAAACGGCGCTCAAATCGCGTAAACGGTCCGTATTCGGTTGTCATTGCGCGATCGGGCGGTCCCGATGGCGAACGGCCCGGCGATAGTCGGTCGGGCTCATGCTCCGATGCTTGACGAAGACCCGGGCGAGGACCTGGTTTGACGAGTATCCGACATCCTGGGCGATCTCCGTGACTGGAAGGTCCGTCGTTTCGAGAAGCTCACAGGCTCTCTCCATTCTCAGTCGTGTCAGGTAGACCCGCGGCGGCACGCCGACGCTCTGCTTGAACATGCGTGCGAAATGAAACGATGAGAGCTGCGCCTCGGCTGCCAGTTCGTCGAGGCTGATATCTTCCGAAAGCCGCGCCCGCATCAATTCAAGACAGCGCCGCTCGGCCCAAGGTGCGAGACCGCCCTTCGCCGGTGCGAACGGCGCCCCGCCCAGGCGGCAAAGTTCGGCCAGGATCTCGCAGCCCGCGGCCCGCGCCAACAAGCGCGACGGTGCGCCCTCTTCGTCGCAGAGCGCCCACAGGTTCCGCAGCGCCGACCGGATACCCGGCGATTCGAACACCCGACCGTAAATGCAGGAGCTGTCCAATGAGCACCAGCCGTCAGCGGCTTCCTCGAGCACGCCTTGCCATTGCGCGATGGGAAACGCCAGGGTGCGGAGCCGATGGCTTTCGTCATTGATCACCGTGGTGGCGAAGTTCGGCGCGGCGACGGCGAGAGTACCTTTCCGGGTCGTCACATCGAAGCGACCTCCTCCCAAGTCTCCCCTGACACGACTGCAGCCAAGCATGTCCTCCATCAGGACGATGTCGGACAGCGCCGGGCGAGACATGTCCCCGGCCGGTCGCCCGACCTCAAGAAGATCAAGGATCCGGCCGCGGGATTTCATCGAGCGCAAGTAGGACGCGTGTCGCCCCTCGCGGTGCCATTGGGCAAATGATGAATAGGCAGGCACGGTCATTGACGTGTCTCCAACGCTTGCACCGCAGTTCGGCGCACCGGATCGCGGACTGCCCGGGCCGATGTTTGAAGTAATCGCTATCCAGCAGAGCGCCGAAACACCAAACTTATAGTTTGACGAAATTCTGTGACGAACTTTCGAAAACTCTCTCAGAAAGAGTAACGGAGAATGCCGCGCGGCGGCGTAACACACGTGAAACTACGACAGCTCTCACTTCTCTGGTATTGGCTCTATTGTTGACGCGGTTATCAGTTTGTAGTGCGACCGATCACCGCACGGAACGTATTTTCGACCAGTTGCTCGGGGCGTGCCAGAGCAGACACGCCGCATCGCGGTTTTCCGGCGGCACATTGCAACCCACAACAGATGACGCGACTTGTCCTTCCTTCGACCGTCTGCGCATCGCGTTCGTAATCAATGTGCCTTGGTAAAAGGCAGCCTCACCGTACCGCGCCACTTTCGCAGGCAGTTGAATGCACCGGAGAGCCGGTGCCGCCACAATTGGTCAGCAAGACCGGCAACTCGACCGCAGCTTCCGCGCCGCGCCTGGTTCAGACGCTTGCTAGCTTCACAGGGCTGAAACACCCGAACGCTTTTATCGGGTTCAAACCCATACGGAAGAAACTGGCACTGCCGCCGCAACGGTTCGACACGGGCGAGGCTGCCCATCCTGTCCAGGAATTGACCCAGCTCAAGCTGAAGGAAAATTGTCATGGCCATAGTCACCGCAACCGACGGAACCAACCTGTTCTACAAGGACTGGGGGCCGAAAGACGCGCAGCCTGTGATGTTCCACCACGGCTGGCCGCTGAGCGCCGACGATTGGGACAGCCAGATGCTGTTCTTCCTGTCTCAGGGTTATCGCGTAATCGCGCATGACAGGCGCGGCCATGGCCGATCGGATCAGACCGACGCGGGCAACGAAATGGACACCTATGCCGCAGATGTCACGGCTATCGTCGAGGCGCTGGACCTTCGCGACGCCGTCCATATCGGCCATTCGACGGGTGGGGGCGAGGTCGCGCGCTATGCGGCGCGGGCCAAGTCCGGTCGCGTCGCCAAGGCCGTACTGATCGGTGCCGTCCCGCCCGTAATGGTCAAGTCCGACAAGAACCCGGACGGCATTCCGATGGAGGTCTTCGACGGATTTCGCGAGGCACTGGCTCGCAACCGCGCGCAGTTCTACAAGGGTATCCCGAGCGGCCCTTTCTACGGCTTCAATCGCGACGGTGCGGAGGTGAGCCAGGGCCTGATCGACAACTGGTGGCGTCAGGGCATGGCCGGCGGCGCGAAGGCGCACTACGATTGTATCAAGGCTTTTTCCGAGACCGACTTTACCGAGGATCTGGATGCGATCACCGTTCCGGTCCTGTTCCTGCATGGTGAAGACGATCAGATTGTCCCGATTGCGAACTCGGCGCACAAGGCGATCAAGCTGGTACGGGACGGTACGCTGAAGACCTATCCGGGTCTGTCGCATGGCCTGTTCGCCACCCATCCCGAGATCGTGAACGCCGACTTGCTGGCATTCATCCGAGCCTGACGAGGCAGCCGCGAGTCCGTGCGCGCAAGTCGCGGTCATGCCAGCGACGTAAGAGCTTCGAATCCGACCGCGGGCGGGTGTGGGGCCCCGCCCGCGGGGGGGCCGGTTTACGGGACGCGCCGCCAGGGCAGCATGTTACAGGGG
>JAEVZN010000471.1 GCA_023392205.1 Pseudomonadota bacterium | reverse complement strand
CGATGAAGGCCAGGCCATGGCCTGGGGCCGTGAGTTCCGCCGCGCGGACAATTTCCCGCAGAACCGCGCTCTTGATATTCGATGGGACCACCGTGAAAACGACTTCCTTTTCCGGTTCGATCTGAATGCCGAAGACGCGTTGCTGCTCGTTTTTCCCGATGCCTCGTCCGAAGAGCACTGTGCCTCCATGCGCTCCCGCCTTCATCGAAGCTTCCAGCACGGTATCGCCCCAACCCTTCCTCACGATACTTACGATCAAACATGGGTCCTGCATTGGACTACTCCCTGTCGCGTGTCTTGAACCGAATGAGCGTGCCCAACGTCATCACCGAGATGATCGGCGCGAGCGCAATCAGAGCAACCAAGCCGAAGCCATGAACGATTGAAGCTTTGCCTTCGACCTCGGCCGAGGCGCCGAGAGCAAATGCGAGCAAGAAGGTGTTGGCCAGTGGTCCAGTGGCAACCCCGCCTGCATCTGCCGCGATGGAGACGAAGTCCCGGTCGCTCAACCACATCAGAGCGATGGCCGCCAAGTACCCGGGGATCAGCAAGACAAGCAGCGGAGCCCCGGAGACAATCCTAAAAACGCCAAGCCCGACCCAGATCGCCACGCCAATGCAGATCGCCAGCAGAACCGTGCGGCTGCGGATGGAGCCGCTGGACGCGTTTTCGACTTGGTTGGCAAGGACGCGCACCGCTGGCTCGCCCCAAGCGGTGACAAACCCCAGGAGCATTCCGGTCCCTACGAAGACCCACGCATCAGGGAGCCGGGCGAGCGCGGCGCCAACGACTTTGCCGAATGGCAGGAAC
The DNA here is from genome assembly GCA_023392205.1 of Pseudomonadota bacterium. Lineage (GTDB taxonomy): Bacteria > Pseudomonadota > Alphaproteobacteria > Rhizobiales > Xanthobacteraceae > Pseudorhodoplanes. The sequence continues at coordinate 5,156 of JAEVZN010000471.1, read as the reverse complement.
CCGACCGCTATCCCCAGCAGAAACAGAAAGAGGCCCAGCGCCGCAATCGCCGTTCCGGTGAGCACATCGGACACTTGTCGTGCCGGCAATTTGAGAATTGCCAACTGGAAGAACAGAAACATCGCGACGAGCGGAAGAACCGCAACAGCGACATCGACCGAGATCGATAGGATGATATGCGCCGGGCTCCTGTTCACTGCAGCCAAAACCCCAAGACCAGAAGGACGATGATCGGCCCGACGGATGCAAAACCGAGCAGGCCAAATCCGTCGGACAAAGCGCTTCGGCCCGCAAGCACGGAGCTGAGGCCCACCGCCAAGGCCAGGATCGCGGGAGTGGACAGGACACCGGTGGTCACGCTCCCGGCGTCGAAAGCTATCGGAATGAAGTCTGGGGGCGCGAACATGGCCAGAACGATTGCAATCAGATAAGCGCCGGCCAACATGTATCTCATCGGCCAGCCGGTCAGGATGCGCAGCATCGCAAGCGCCGTGAACAGTCCCACCCCCGCAGCAATCAAACCGATGACCGTCAGCTGCGAGACTCTCCTGGGTCCCGTCTGATCCAGCTGACCCGCGAAGACCAGGACGTCCGGTTCAGCGACCGTTGTTGCAAACCCGACCACGAACGAAACCAGCAGGATAAGTACGACCGATCCCCTCGCGGGAAGCTCGGCGCCGATAAATCGCCCCATCGGGAGGATGCCGAGGTCGATCCCGGCGAACAGCAGTACCATGCCGATGGTCGCAAGAAACGTTCCGAAGATGAACAGCAGAAATGTTTCGAGCGGTGCCTCGACCACCAGCACTTGCAAAAGGACGGCAACAACAAACAGGGGCGCGATTGCTTGCAGGGTCTCCTGCAACTTGGCCTTGATAAGTGAGATCATGCGGCATCCTAGTACGTGACTTTGCTTCATCAACCAGGGACGGGGCGGGAACTCGCGCTTGGCTTAAGCCTTTTTGTAGGCCCGGTTTTTCCTTACGATCCCCATACCAGGAGAAACTCTTTTTCATCGCAACGGCTTAGCTGCATATGCCCCCGTCCGACTTTTATCGCATCTCGGCAGATCAGGCACTGGAGACGCTCGCTAGCAGCCCGCGCAGCGGGTTGAGCCATCGTGAGGCGCGCGCCCGACTGGAGACGTACGGCCGCAACGAACTGATATCGAAGCCGCCTATTCCCGCCTGGAGGAAGTTTCTCGCGCAGTTTACTGACGTGCTTGTCCTGCTGCTTATTGCCGCGGCTGCCGTCTCGGCCATGCTGTGGTTCTACGAGCGGGATGCACCGCTGCCCTACGAGGCGCTCGCGATTGCGGCAATTGTGCTCCTGAATGCCATTCTGGGATTCGTGCAGCAGGCGCGCGCGGAAAAAGCGCTCGCTGCCCTCCAGGAGATGTCAGCAGCCCGAGCCAATGCTATTCGGGAGGGGCAGCGGGAGAGCGTCGCGGCGAGCGAACTTGTGCCCGGCGACATCATCCTGATCGACGAAGGCGGCACCATTCCAGCCGATGCGCGCCTGATCCAATGCACGTCGCTCCAAACCGCCGAAGCGGCGTTGACCGGCGAGAGCCAGCCGGTGTCCAAAAATACAGCGCCAATCGACCGCGAAGCCAGCGTGGCGGATCGTACCAATATGGTCTTCAGCGGGACCTCGGCGACGTACGGTCACGGCGTGGCGGTAGTTACCGCGACTGGCATGCATTCCGAAATGGGACGCATCGCCGGAATGCTCGGCGATGCGCCTGAGGAACGCACCCCTCTCCAAGCCGAGCTGGACAAGGTCGGGAGGGTGCTAGGCCTGATCGTGGTCGCGATCGCGGCGATCATGATCGTGACAATCATCCTGGTCGAGGGCGTGCGCTCTGTATCCGCATTATTCGACGTCCTCATTCTGGGCGTCGCTCTCGCAGTTGCAGCCGTACCTGAGGGCCTGCCAGCAATCGTCACCGCCGTGCTCGCCATCGGTGTGCAGCGCATGGCCAAGAGGAACGCGTTGATCCGCCATTTGGCTGCGGTCGAGACGCTCGGATCGGCAAACGTCATCGCCTCTGACAAGACCGGAACGCTCACCAGAAACGAAATGACCGTGCGGACCCTCGTCACCGCGAGCGGCAGAGTGATTTTCGGCGGTACCGGCTACGAACCTGCCGGTGATTGCACGAAGGCCGATGGCAGCTCCTTGGACGATGCGCTACGGACCGAGATCCTGCGAACGCTGTCTGTGGCGGAACGGGCGAACAACGCCAATTTGCAGGAGTGCGATGGCCGCTGGATCGTGCAGGGCGATCCCACCGAAGGTGCGTTGATCACCGCCGCCCGTAAGGTCGGGCTGGGCGCGGACGAGCTCGAGGCGCGTTTCAGCCGCATCGGTGAGGTCCCATTTTCATCTGAACGCAAGCTGATGAGCACCGTCCACACCGACGCGGATCGGGGGGATCGTATCCGGGCATTCACAAAGGGCGCCCCCGATGTGCTGATCGACCGCTGCACACACGAATTCGCGGCCGGTGAAGCGCGGCCACTGACTGACCAGCGTCGTTCGGAGATCCTCAAGGCCAACGATGAGCTGGCCGGCGAAGCGCTTCGCACGCTCGCGGTCGCGTTCCGGTCGATTTCGGAAGCGGCAGAGCGCGACAACTTCGACGAGACCGTAGAGCACGATCTCGTTTTTCTTGGCCTCATCGGCATGCTCGACCCTCCTCGCGAGGAAGCCAAGCAGGCGGTCGCGCGCGCCAGAAGCGCCGGAATCCGTCCGATCATGATCACCGGCGATCATCCCACGACGGCAGGAGTCATCGCATCCGAGCTTGGAATCGTCGCAAAAACGAAGGCGGTAACGGGCATCGAACTTTCGGCGATGGCCGAACCCGACCTCAATCAAACCGTCAACGAAGTATCGGTCTATGCGCGGGTCAACCCCGAGCACAAACTGCGCATTGTGGAAGCATTGCAGCGGCAAGGCCTGACTGTCGCCATGACAGGAGACGGGGTCAACGACGCGCCGGCTCTGAAGCGCGCTGACATTGGCATCGCCATGGGCATCACGGGAACGGATGTCTCGAAAGAGGCCGCCGACATGGTGCTTGCAGACGATAATTTCGCAACCATCGTCGCTGCGGTCGAGGAAGGACGCGCCATCTTCGCGAACATTCGCAAGTTCCTCCGCTACCTGCTTTCTTCGAATATCGGCGAGGTGATGACGATGTTCTTCGGCATCCTCCTGATGGATGTCATCGGACTGGCCGGCGACGGCAGTGGAGGTCTCATCCTGCCGCTTCTGGCGACCCAGATTCTCTGGATCAATCTCGTGACCGACGGAGCGCCGGCGCTGGCGTTGGGGGTAGACCCGGCCGATCCGCGCTTGATGGAACAGCCGCCCCGTGCACGGAGTGAGGGCGTCATCACGCGCAAGATGTGGTCCGGAATTTTCCTGACCGGCGCCGTGATGGCCGCCAGTACGCTGATCGTGCTGGATGCATCGCTGCCGGGCGGCCTCATTGAAGGATCAGGGAGCACTCGCTACGGCCAGACGATGGCCTTCACGACATTGGTCATGTGCCAGCTCTTCAATGTTTTCAATGCGCGTTCCGATGAGCTGAGCGCGTTCGACCGCTTCTTTCAGAACGGTTGGCTGCTTGGGGGCGTCCTGCTGTCGCTCGTGCTTCAGCTTGCCGTCATCTATGTACCGCTTCTGCAGGAGGCGTTTTCGACGGTCAGCTTAAGCTTGGCGGACTGGCTGATCTGTGCAGCGGCGGCGAGTTCGGTGCTGTGGGCCCGTGAGCTTGCAAAGCTCGCGACACGCTCCCGGCCGGCCGCCACCCGCGCAGCCGCGACACCATAGAGCGCACGAGAGGAGCATGGAGACGATTGTCACCCTTACGGTCAATCCAGCGATCGACGGAGCTGCCGAGGCCGAAGAGGTTCGGCCAATCCGCAAAGTGCGGACATGGGGCGAACGCTACGATCCCGGCGGCGGCGGAATCAATGCGAGCCGTGTCATCAAAGAACTCGGCGGCTCCTCACTCGCGATTTACCTGTCGGGTGGGTGCACAGGGCCGGTCCTTGACAGTCTGGTTCAGTCGACCGGTCTTGAGAGCCTGCGCGTACCAATTGCCGGCCATACGCGGGTCAGCCACACCGTCCATGAGCATTCGAGCGGTCAGGAATTCCGATTCGTTCCACAGGGACCGCTGGTCGACGAATCCGAGTGGCGACGCTGTCTGGACGTTTTGGACGGGTGCGATTTCCGATTCCTGCTGGCGAGTGGAAGCCTGTCCCGGGGCGTGCCGAACGACTTCTACTCCCAGGTGGCGCAAATCGCGCGGCGCAAAGGAGCAAAATTCATCCTCGACACGTCCGGGGATGCACTGAAAGAGACCCTCAAGCAACAGGTCTACCTCGTCAAGCCAAGCCTGGGCGAACTGGAGGGCTTGATTGGCCGCAAGCTAGCCGGCCCCTCGGAACAGCAAGCCGCCGCGGCAAAGCTCGTGGCAGCGGGCATGGCGGAAATCGTGGCGCTCACGCTGGGCCGCCACGGTGCTGTGCTGGCGACGGCGGAAGGGGTCTGGCAGCTTGATGGAATAAGCGTTGAAACGAAAAGTGCAGTCGGCGCCGGAGACACCTTTCTCGCCGCGATGACGCTTGCGCTGGTTCAAGGAAAGCCTACGGTCGATGCATTTGCGCTGGGTGTTGCCGCCGGCACGGCCGCTGTGATGACCATGGGCACCGAGCTAAGCCGTCGCTCGGATGTCGAGCGCATCTACGAGCAGATCCAGCTATCCGGCGGGCCGCGATTGGTGCATCGCCAGTCCGGCAGCCACGCCTGACATGCTCAGCCCCGAGTGATCTTTTGTCGAACAATGGCGATCAAGATAACGGGCCAAGCGCCAGAAGGAGTTACTTCTGAGTCCTCCGCACAAGCGCTTCCAAGAGGTTTGCTCTGCTCACGATGCCGACGATCTTCCCTTGAGCGAGGACCGGCAGACGTTTCACCCCGTGCCGTTGCATGATCTCGACCAGATCCTCGACATCGGTTTCGATATCTACCGAAATCGGCGGCGTAGACATCACCTCCTGAACACGCACTTCCTCTAATTCACGTGCAGTGATCCGGCCGGCCCCATCATCCAAGAGAATGTTGAACCACCGCGGTCG
>JAEVZN010000451.1 GCA_023392205.1 Pseudomonadota bacterium | reverse complement strand
CGATGAAGGCGCGTCGGAATAATGGCCGCGTCGGCGATATCGCAGCCGTCATATTTGGCTCCGAGCCCGCGCCGATGCTGTCGCGTGCGACGGCCGCCATGCAGCTTACGTCGGCAACCACGGATGCCGATCTGCGCGACATGGCGCAGACAATCGCGCAAGAGATGAATCCGATGGAAAGTCACCAGGGCCGGCCGGACACCAAGCGGCGGCAGGCCGCCGAATTGCTGCGCCGCGGATTTGCAGCGATGCAGGACAAGTTGCATGTCTGAGGTGGATGCTGACATGCACGAAATCGTGCTGACCCTGAACGGTGAGCCCGTCACCGCGCAAGTGGCGGCGCGCACGCATCTTGCCGATTTCCTGCGCATCGCCATGCAGCGGACCGGAACCCATATCGGTTGCGAGCATGGCGTGTGCGGGGCCTGCAATGTGACGGTCGACGGGCGCTCGGTTCGCGCGTGTCTCATGTTGGCCGTTCAGGCCGATGGATGCCATGTCGATACCGTCGAAGGTCTCAGCGAGAGCGGCGCCATCGCCGATCTGCAATCCGAGTTCGTGGCCCGCAATGCCCTGCAATGCGGTTACTGCACGCCGGGCATTCTCGCCACCGCGCATGAGATGCTGCAGGGCCCGCAATTGTCGCGCGCAGCGATCCGCGATGCATTGTCGGGAAATTTCTGCCGCTGCACGGGCTATCACGCCATCGTCGATTCCATTGCTGCCGTCATGGCGCGCCGGGCGGAGCGCGACGAATGAGCGATCGCATCGCCAAAGGCATGATCGGTGCCCGCATTCCTCGTCCGGAAGCGCAGCGGCTGGTGGAAGGTCGCGGCCGCTATACCGATGACATCGCGCCCGCGCGTCTCGGTCACGTTGCCTTTCTGCGCAGTCCCTATGCGCATGCGCGTATCGGCTCCATCGACACCGCCGAAGCGCAGAAAGCACCGGACGTGATCGCGGTCGTCACCGCGGCCGATCTCGCGCCGGTCTGTGCGCCGTGGCAGACGCGGCTTGCAGCCCTGCCCGCGCATGTGTCGCCACCGCAATTTCCGCTGGCCCGCGACGAGGTCACGTTTCAGGGCGAGCCAGTCGTGGCCGTGGTGGCGGAGACGCGGGCGCAGGCGGAAGACGCCATCGAGCGCATCGCCGTCGACTGGACCGAACTGCCTCCCATCGGCACCATCGACAAGGCCGCCAGTCCCGGCGCCGATCCGTTCAATGCCACGCGCGACAGCAATCTCGGGCTCGACCATGCCTTCCGGGCCGGCGACAATGACACGGCCTTTGCGCAGGCTGCCGCGGTTGTCGCGCATGACTTCAGCTTCGCGCGGCAGACCGGCGTGACGCTCGAACCGCGCAGCATCCTCGCCGATTTCGATCCGCGCACCCGCAATCTTACCGTCCATCACGCGCATCAGGTGCCGAACCAGATGCGCGATATCTTCGCCACACAGTTCGGCCTGCCGATTGCCAATGTTCGCGTCGTAACGCCGGATGTCGGCGGCGCCTTCGGCATGAAGCTCTCCGCCTATCCGGACGAAATGGCGGTGGCGGCCATCGCCATTCTACTCGGCCAGCCGGTGAAATTTATTGCCGACCGTCTGGAATCCTTTGTCAGCGATGTGCATGCCCGCGAAGCGCGCGTCAGCGGGCGCCTTGCCGTCGATGCGGATGGCAGGCTGCGCGGCATGGACATCTCCGTTCTGCATGGCATGGGCGCCTATTCATCCTATCCGCGCGGCAGTCTCGTCGAGGGATTGCAGGCGGTGCATATGGCGGCCGCACCCTACCGGCTCGAGAATTTCAGCGGCACCTTGCGCAGCTATTTCCAGAACAAGACACCGAACGGTGTCATGCGTGCCGTCGGACAGCCGATTGCCTGCACTGTCACCGAGCAATTGCTCGATAAGGCCGCCCGCAAGCTGTGCATGGACCCGGCCGAATTGCGACGCCGCAATTATGCGCCGGCCGGCGAGGTCTCCGCGCGCAGCGTTGCCGGCATCGCACTCAGCCAGATGTCGCTCGAACGCTGCCACGACGACCTGCTGGCGCTGATGCGATATGACGACCTGCGTCGCGAGCAGGACGGATTGCGAGCCAGAAATATCTACCGCGGGATCGGACTCGCGGCCTTCATCGAGCAGACCGGCGTCGGCCCGCAACTCTACGGGCCGCTCGGCGTGCGGGTGTCGGCGCATGAGGCCTGCCGCATGTCGCTTGAACCGGGCGGACAGGTTCGCTGCGCCACAAGCGTCACCGAACAGGGGCAGGGCACGCTCACGGCATTGCGCCAGATCACCGCGCAAACGCTCGGAGTTTCGCTGGATGCCATCGAGATCGTTGCCGGCGATACGCAGGCGGCGCCGTTCGGTGGCGGCGCATGGGCCTCGCGCGGGACTGCTTTGGGCGGGGAGGCTGTGTTGCGCGCGGCCGGTCAGCTCAAAGCCAGTATCCTGACGATTGCCGGTTCGATGCTGCAGGCCAAGCCGGAAGATTTGCAGCTTCAAGGCGGCCAGATCGTCAATGCTGCCGGCATGTCGCAAATGTCGCTCGCCGATCTTGCGGATGCCTTTCACTACCGATCGCACACGATCCCGCTGGAGGATCTGCCGCCGCTGGACATTGCCGAGCGGCATGCGCCGCGCAATCTGCCGTATTTCGCATCGAACGGCGTGCAGGCGGCCCATGTGGAAGTGGATCAGGGGCTAGGAACAGTAAAAATCCTGGGCTTCTGGGTGGTCGACGATTGCGGCACGGTCATCAATCCGCTGCTGGTCGACGAGCAGATTCGTGGCGGTGTCGTTCAGGGCATCGGCGCTGCGCTCTACGAGCAGTGCATCTACAGCGCCGACGGCCAGCTCGAGAACGGCACGCTCGCCGATTATCTGGTGCCGATGTCAGGCGAGATGCCGGACATCCATGTCGCGCATGTCGAGACGCCGATCGGTGCGACACAGCTTGGCGCACGCGGTGTGGGGGAGGCGGGGACGGTGGCGGCGGCCGCAGCGATCTGGGGTGCGGTCAACGACGCACTTGTACCGCTGGGAGCGGAGGTCACGCAGCAGCCGATCACGCCGGAGCATATTCTCGATTGCATCGCGGCGGCAGCTTCTGCGCGGGCCTGAGTTGCGGAGGGTGGTCTATGCCGGATGAACCGGACGTCCACGCTGATGCGTTGCATTCACGCGCGCACCGAGGCGGTGGCCGAGCCATACGGCACCCAGCCAGAGGACGATCGATAGCCCCACATTCAGGCCTGCGAAGGCAAATCGCTGCTGCTCCGCCAGCAGTAATGTCTCAAGGCTGAAAATCGAGAACGTGGTCAGTCCGCCGCAAAAGCCTGCCATCACGAATTGACGCGTCGCCGGGCTCACAAGCAGGCGTCCGCCCGGCTCGGTCAGCGTCGCATATAGCCCGATCAGAAACGAGCCGACCACGTTCACGGTGAGCGTGCCCCAAAGATACCCATGCCCGACCAATCCGAGCATCGCCATCGAGATAAAAACGCGCGCAACCGAGCCAAGAGCCGCGCCAAGCCCGACAGCCACATACAGGCGAGCGGTCAGTCCCATGCCCTATAGGGCTCCAAGCCAGAACAGGGTCGCGATATAAGTCGCTGCCGCTGCGGTGAGACACAGCGCGAGCGACGCCACGATATTGAGTGCCGCGCTCATTGTTTCGCCACTACGCAACAACGCCAAAGTCTGCAGCGAAAACGAAGAGACGGTGGTGTAGCTTCCGAGCGTTCCTGCCACCAGCCAGGCCCAGAGGGGAATGCTGGTGACGGCGTGCGCCTCGCGATCGAGAAAGATGGCAGCAAGAACCCCGATGCTCGCCGCTCCGGTCACGTTCACCACCAGGGTGCCCCAGGGAAACGTGTCCCCGAACCGCCGGCCGACCAGCGCGCCGACCCAGAAGCGTGCCATGCCGCCGATTGCGCCTCCTAGTGCCACCAATGCGAGTCCTGCGATCGAAAGCATCAAAGGCAAATCCGGCTGAGGCCAAAGCCTGTGCGATGCCGTGAAGAGCCAACCTGCAAACCTGAATCGGAGGTGACGGTCACGCGCCTTGCCTGCGCCGAAGTAGGGAACATTCGCAAATTGCGCGGTTGCTGCCGCAGGTCAAGTGGTCGCGTGCGAGCCGTTGGTATGGAATACTTTCTTAAATCTGGCGCGATGCGTGTCGCCATGCTCCGAAGACGCTGGCCCCGCATCGAGCGCGACGGATTGACCCATATTGCAAGATTGTCCGGAAAGACTTGTGCAGTTGCGCGTTGTTGACCCGGAACGGAAGCGCTGCTTCAGCCGCAGCGGCCGCTTCCTCCGTCGAAACCAGATCCACATTTCCAAAAAAGAGAGGAACACTCATGAAGATGAAAATGGCTGTATTGCTGGCTTCCACCGCCCTTATCGCCGCGCCGGCCGCCGCTCAGGCTCCTGCCGCGCAGCAGAATGCGCCTGCACAGGCGCCGGCCGCCCAGACCGCGCCGGCTGCGCCCGCAGGACAGGCACGCCAGACAGGTCAGGCTGCCGGGCAGACCCAGTATATCACCGAGAATCGCGGTGATCTGTGGCGCGCCACCGAGCTTACCGGCATGACCGTGTACAACGAGCAGAATGAAAGCATTGGCGATATTTCGGAAGTTCTGCTGACCAGGGATGGTCAGATCGAGGCCGTGGTGATCGGCGTCGGTGGCTTCCTTGGTATCGGTCAGCGTGACGTTGCCGTCCCGTTCGATGCACTGCAGTGGCAGATGACGGACGCCAATCGGACAGCGGGCGCACCGGCGACCGGAATGCAGCCGCCGGCGGGGACTGCGCGCCCGGCATCCGAGCGTGCGACGACCGGTGCTGCTGCCGACATGAATCGTGATCGGCCTGCTCGCGTCGTACTGCGCGGCGCCAGCAAGGAGCAGTTGAACAATGCGCCGGAATTCAAATACGCGCGCTAATCATTGACCGGCCTTGCGCAATCTGAGCCGGATCGAGGAGGGCTCCCGGAAACGGGGGCCCTTCTTCTTTGCTGAGTTCGAAAGCCGTTCCGTCAGGAGCAATTCATATCAAAACGGAAAAGCCCCGCATCGCGGGGGGAACGATGCGGGGCGAAAGGAGATGCCTCGGGAGGAAGACATCGTGGGTTAATGAAAACGGTCGTCACCCGTTCCGAGCGCATTGGCAGCGGTCGCGTCAGGCGAATTCGATTCAGGCCGTCTCGTTATCTTTCTGCTCGCGCTCACGCTTTGGCGGCGGGGCCTGCTTCGGATCCTGCGAATTTTGGCCGGGCAGTTTCCACGGCTCGTCCGTTTCGCTCTGGCCTTTATCGTCCTTGTCCGTGCCGCTGCCGGAAACGACAATACCGGACTGCAATCCGCGATAGATCGCGCCGATGCGCATCGCCTGTTCGTAAACGCCGTCGCCGCCATGCAACCTTGCGAGAATTTTGACAAGTTCGGCGGAGCGAGTCGGTGCCGTACGCGGACGTTCGCTGGACATGAATAACCTTTAAGGTAGTCGCCTCCCAACGCATGATGCGCTGCGGCGTTCCGTCTCCCGACGCAGTGTCTTCTGAATTCGTGACAAATGGACGGTTCGGTGCAACAGGACGCCGATGGAACTACCACTAACCCTGCGCGAGGCCGTGGCCGCGGCCTTGAACGGCGTGCCGCTTGCGGCGCTGCGCGTGGCATCCGCACGGCTGTCGCAGCGCTATCGTTGGGAAGTACGCGATGGAACCCTGCATCTGTCGGATGATCTCGACGCGCTCGCCTATATCGGCGTCCGCATGCCCGGCACTTATGCCGCGATCCGGCAATGCTTTGCCTGGGTGGCGGAGCGCGTGCCGGCTTTTGCGCCAGCGACCATGCTTGATGCGGGTGCCGGGCCGGGCACCGCAGTGTTCGCCGCCTCGGATTGCTGGCCGGGATTGCGCGACGCGGATTTGGTCGAGAGCAGCGCTGCCGTCCGTGCGCGGGGCGAGGCGCTCATGTCGTGCGCCGGTCCGCAGCGCGCTGTCTGGCGCGACACCGATCTGCTGAAGGGCGATCTCGCGCCGGAGCCGCGCGATCTCGTGACGCTGGCCTATGTCCTCGACGAGGTCGCGCCGGATGCGCGCGGGCTGCTGATCGAACGGCTCTGGGCCGCGGCGGCGCAGATGCTGGTGCTGGTCGAGCCCGGCACGCCATCGGGATGGACGCGAATCCTTGCCGCCCGCAAGCGGCTGATTGCGGCCGGGGCGCAGATCGTGGCCCCGTGTCCGCACGCCCTGCCGTGTCCGCTTGTAGCGCCCGACTGGTGCCATTTCGCGCGGCGGCTTGCCCGGTCGCGGATGCACCGGCAGATCAAGGCGGCGGACGTGCCCTTCGAGGACGAGAAGTTCATCTATCTCGCGGCCGCCCGGTATCCGCTCCCGGCACAGCCCGCCGCCGCCCGCATACTTGCCCCCCCGATGGTGCGGGGCGGACATGCCAGCCTGAAGCTCTGCCGGCCGGACGGTTCCGCCGGGCCGCGGGCGCTGTCGCGGCGAGATGGCGCTGCTTTCCGGGCGGTGAAGCGCCTCGGCTGGGGTGACGTCATAATGCCATCCGATTCGAGTGATTGACGGGAGCCCCGAATCCCTCCCCAACTCAAGGCATCCATGCCGATCCGGTCCGCCCATCGCGGCAACCTCGCCGCCCGATGCTTTGCCGCTGCCCTGTTCGCCGTATTCCTCTGGACCGGTGGTCTATCGGGCGTGTCTGCGCAGGAATCCGCACCCGCCCCGGCTCCGGCCCAGAACGGTGCGAAGGCTCCCGCGCGGGCGCCGGCTGCTCCAGCTCCGGCGATACCACCCGCGGAAGATGCCGCGCGGTTAGCCGAATCCATTGAGCCGCTCAAGCTCACCATCGATCAGATCGACGCCGCGCTCCAGCGCGACGATCTCAGCGACGCGGTGCTCGCGCAACATCGCGGCGGGCTCGACCCGGTTCGCGGACAATTGCGCGAGATCGTGGACACGCTCGAAAAGCGCCTCGCGGATGTCGACAACCGGCTCAAGCAGCTCGGCGATGCCCCCGCGGCCGACGCGCCGTCTGAAGATGCGGGCCTTACCGCCGAGCGGACGCGGCTGAACGAGCGCCGCGCCGCCCTCGACGGAACGGTGAAGCAAACCCGTCTGCTCATCCTGCGTGCCGAAGATCTGTCCCAGCGTATCACCGAACGGCGGCGTGCCCTGTTCACACAGAGATTGTTGGGACGCCATGCCAGCGCGCTGGATCCGGCCTTCTGGGCAGAGGCCGGCCGCGTCGCACCGGAAACGCTGCGCGGCGTCGTGATGCTCACGCAAAGCTGGATGGGCTATGCCCGCTCGGCGGCGAGTCCGCTCAAGATCGCGACGGCCCTGCTGACACTTTTGGTCTTTGCCGGACTGGCCTTCGCAGCCATCGGCTGGCTGGAACGGCGCACCATCTCGCATCGCCATTTCGAGCGACGTTTCGACCGCGCCTCGGTCGCGCTGACGCGGATGTTGCGTATCGCCGTCACCGCGCCCGCGATGGTCGGCATTGCCGTGCTGATCATCGATGCGTTTGGACTGATGCCCTCGCGCATCTTGAATATCGGTTTCGGGCTTACGATCGCCGCCGGTATCGCCGCCTTTGGACGCGGTGTGGCGATTGGGCTTTTCGCGCCGGACGAGGAAGAGCGAAGGCTTTTGACGTTAAGCGACACAACCGCGCGGATGGCCGCGAGCCACTTCGTCTGGGCCGCGCGCGTTCTGGCAGCGGTGGTGTTCCTGAACATCCTGCAGCGGGCCATGGTGGCGCCGCTTTCGCTGACGATCGCTACCACAGCCGTGTTTGCCGCCATCATCGCCGGCATTCTGTGTCTGTTTCTGTACCGGGTGGCGCGCGCCGATGGCCCCGACGACGAGGTCAACGGATATGGCTGGCTGCGTGCGGCGGGCTGGCTGCTGGCCATCGGCATTCTGGCGTCGCTCGCAACCGGCTTTATCGGGCTGGCCGGGTTTCTCGCCGGCCGGTTCCTGGTCGCGCTCGGCGTGCTCGGTGCGCTCTACCTGGTCCTTGTATTCACCGATACGCTGTTCTCCGACGTGCTCAACGGCTCGAATGCGCGCGGACGTTCGCTTGCGGCCTTTTTCGGTCTGAAGCCGCGCTCGCTCGACCTGTTCGGCACGCTCCTGTCGGCGGCCTTGCGCCTGATCCTGATCATTGTCGTCCTGCTGCCGCTGCTCGGACCCTGGGGTATCTTTTCCGCGGATTTCGCGAGCATGCTTCGCGATTTCACCTTCGGCATGCGGATCGGCGAGATCACCATCTCGCTCAGCGCGATTGTCTGGGCCTTCGCGTTCATCGTGGTCGGCATTCTGCTGACGCGCGCCGCGCAGCGCTGGCTGACATCGCAATTTCTGCCGCGCACCACGATGGACCCGAGCCTGCAGAATTCGGTGGCCACGGTCTTCGGCTATATCGGCTACATCGCCGCGATCTCGCTGGCGCTGGCGCAACTGGGCGTGGACTTCCAGCGCATCACGCTGGTTGCCGGCGCCCTGTCCATCGGTATCGGCTTCGGCCTGCAATCGATTGTGTCGAATTTCGTCTCCGGCCTGATTCTGCTGGCCGAACGCCCGATCCGGGTCGGCGACGTGGTGAGCGTCAAGGGCGAGGAAGGCCGCGTCCGGCGCATCCATGTGCGCGCCACCGAGATCGAGACCTGGGATCGCGCCAGCGTCATCGTCCCGAACTCGGAACTGATCACGCAGATGGTCAAGAACCGGACGCATACCGATACATTCGCACGCGGGATGATCACCATCGGGGTGTCCTATGACAGCGATGTTGCCAGGGCGCGCGAGATCCTGCTCGAGATCGCCACGGAACATCCGCTGGTCATGCAGACGCCGGGTCCGTTCTGTTTCGTCACCGGCTTCGGCGACAGCGCGGTCAACCTGGATCTGGGCTGGGTGGTGCGGAACATTATCGATGGCGGCCGGACCAAAAGCGAAATCTGCCTCGCGATCCTCGCGCGGTTCAAGGCCGAGGGCATCGATATCCCCTATCCGCACCGGACCATCCAGATTGATGGCCTGAAAGAGGCCGATCTGGACGAAGCGCCGCTTCCGGCCCCAAAAAAGCCGAAAGGCAAGTGACTTTCTGGCCGGAGAGCCGATTTTCAGACTTCGGTTACCATTTTGCGGCCATGTCGGACGCATGCCGGCATTTTTGTGCCGGACTTTTTTGGGGGTGTGCGCGATGGCTGGCGTTCCGTCAGTTCGGATTGCGGTACGGGGTCTGGTGCTTGCAACCGGGTTTGCGCTTGCCGCCTGTGCCAGCGAGCCCGTGCCTTCGCAGCCGAGCTTCTATCAGAGCATGGCGCGCGAGGGCGTGCAGGTCGATGCCCAGTCCGCGGCCTCGATGATCTCCGGTTTCCGCCGCAACAACATGCTGGGCGACGTCGTCGTCGATCCGCAATTGATGCGGATGGCGGAGGAGCAGGCGCGCGCCATGGCGACCCGCGACAAGCTCGATCACAATGTCGCCGGCAAGTTCGCCGACCGGCTGAAGCGGTCCGGCTACCGCGCGACGACCGGGGCCGAGAATATCGGGGCCGGCTATCACACGCTCGCCGAAGCGTTCTCGGGCTGGCGGGATTCGCCCGGTCATCGCGCCAACATGCTGCTGAAAGGCGCGACCCATATCGGCATTGCCGCGGTCTATGTGCCGAATACCAAATACAAGGTGTTCTGGGCGCTGATCCTTGCTGCCCCGGACAATCCGCGCACCGCGATGGCGCAATAGGCCGACGCGCTGCGTTTCGTCTCTAAGTCAGGCTGCGCTGCATATGCACGGCACCCGCGTCGTATTTGCTGCGCGCGGCTTGCTGAACGGCCTCGTCCGGCGTTCGCTGAAAGCCCATCCGGCCCCAGAACGGCGCGCTGCCATTGACGGCGACAAGCGCCATTCGTGTCAGCCTTGTTTTCAGTGCGGTTTCCACCATCCGGGGCACAAGCTCCTGTGCACGTCCCTTGCCCTGCGCTGGCCTGTCCAGCGTCAGATCGTGGATGAAATAGCTGTCCGCCCCCGACGGCAGTGTCTCAAGAAACGTGTCGAGGGCAGGCGGTGCGCCGGTTGTCCAGGGATGCGAGAAGCAATAACCCTGGATTGCACGTGCATCCGTCAGCACGAAGCAGCCTTGCGGGAACAGCGCGAATTTCTCCGCCAGCACCTCGCCGCGCTCGGGATAGGCCGGGTGAATCCGCAGCGACAGATCGGTCACAGCCGCAAGGTCGGCCGCAATCATTGCCCGCCATGACGGCCATGCATCGCTCGTATTCGTCATATCCGGCACCGGGTCTGGACGGCGGATGCAGAGGCGACTAGCGTCCCGCGCGCCACAGGAGCGACAGCGTTTTCGGGAATGCTTCCACACATCTACGACTACGAAAAGCTTTACCGCGAATTCAACTGGTCCATCCCCGAACGCTACAATATCGGCGTCGATGTCTGCGACCGCTGGGCGGATCGGGAACCGGGCCGCCTTGCTCTGATCGATGTTCGACCGGACGGCGGTGTGGAGAAGATAAGCTTCGAAGCGCTGCGGCAGCAATCGAACCGGCTCGCCAATGCATTGCGCGCGCACGGCGTCCGCCGCGGCGACCGGGTGGCGATCCTGCTTCCGCAGACGCCGGAGGCCTTGATCGCACATATTGCGATTTACAAGCTTGCCGCCATCGCGCTGCCGCTGGCGCTCCTGTTCGGCCCGGATGCGCTGGCCTACCGGCTGGAGAATTCCGGCGCGCGGGCGCTGATCACCAACGCGGAAGGCGTGGAGAAGCTCGGGGCATTGCCGGAAGGCGCGCCGCGTCCCACTCTGGTGTTGTCCATCGATGGCGCGGCGGAGGGGGCTTACGGTTTCGAGGATTTGCTGGCCAGGGCCTCGGATTCGTTTCAGCCGGAAGACACGTCGGCCGACGATCCGGCCATGATGATCTACACGTCGGGCACGACCGGCCAGCCGAAAGGCGCGCTGCATGCGCATCGTGTGCTGCTCGGCCACCTGCCTGGCATTGAGTTGCCGCACGATTTTTTCCCGCAACAAGGCGACCTGTTCTGGACGCCGGCGGCCTGGGCCTGGGCCGGCGGATTGCTGAACACCCTGCTGCCG
>JAEVZN010000436.1 GCA_023392205.1 Pseudomonadota bacterium | reverse complement strand
GGGCGACCCGGCGGCTGGGCGGGGGCGGGGTCTCTATCGTTCACGCGATCAGGTGCGCGCCAGAGCCGCCTTCACCCGGTCGGGCGTGAAGGGCATTTCGCGCAGCACCTGCCCGGTCATCGACAGGAAGGCATTGGCGATGGCCGGAGCCGTTCCGGCGATGCTGAGTTCGCCCACCGGCAGCGGAATATCGCCGCTGCGGATGATTTCGACATGAATATCCGGAATTTCGGACATGCGCATGATCTCGTAGTCGTTGAAGTTTGTCTGCTGGATCTGGCCATCCTTGATGGTGATCCGCTCCTTCAGGGCGGCACCCAGCGCGTAGATCAGCGAACCGTCGATCTGGGCGCGGATATTGTCCGGCTGGACCGGCAATCCCACGTCCGCGGCGCACCACAGGTTATGCACCTTGATCTGCCCGCTGTTCCGGTCGACGGAGATTTCCGCCACCGTTCCGGCCATCGCAAATCCGATCGGCGGCAGACCGAGCTTGCCGAAAGCGATACCGAGCGATCGTCCCTCGCGCTTTTTGGTCCAGTCGGCCATCTTCGCTGCGGTTTCGACCACCTTGCGGGCGCGCGGATCCTTGAGTAGCGCGAGCCGATATTGCAGCGGATCTTCCTTGGCCTGACGCGCCAATTCGTCGATCACCACCTCGATCGCATAATTGGTGTAGCCCGCCCCGATGCCACGCCACGCGGCCGTGCGCACACCGCGATCCTCGTAGATGTGATCGGTGGTGTGGTTGGGCACATCGTAGAAAGGCACATCGGCGCCGGCGACCACGATATGATCGACGCCCTTCTGTGCATCCATGCGCGCCTGATCGTAGACATAGGGCACCACTGTCTCGGCGGCGATCCGGTGCTTCCAGCCGACGATCTTGCCGCCGGCATCGAGACCGACCTCGATGCGTTGTGCGGTGGCCGGACGCAACCGGCCGGCCTGAACATCGTCCTCGCGCGACAGGATCATCTTCACCGGCTTGCCTGCGGTCTTCGAGAGCAGCACCGCATCCGTCACATATTCGACGAAGGCATTGCGGCCGTATCCACCGCCCATCTGCAGAGGATGGATCTTGACCTTGTCGGGGGTGACGCCCGCCGCCTGCGCTGCAACGGTCACCGCCTTGGTTGGCCATTGCGTTCCGGTCCACAGCTCGACGCCATCTGCGGTGACGGAAGCCGTACAGGAATGCGGCTCCATCTGTGCGTGATAGACATAGTCATTGGTGAAGTCGCTGGTATGCACCTTCGCCGCACCTGTCAGCGCGGCGTCGGCATCGCCGGTCTTGCGGCCGACCACACCCTTCTTTTCCGGATTACGCACGTCGGCCATGAATTCCTGCAGCGCGACGGTCGAATCGGTCTTGGCGCCGGGCGCCGGCTTCCATTGCGGCTTCAGTTTCTGGCGCGCGGCAAACACCGCGCCGACGCTGTTGCCGATGATGCCGATGCCATGATCGTAGGCCACGGCCGCGGTGATGCCGGGCTGCGCCTTGATCTCGGCGTCGTTGAAGGATTGCGGGCCGGAGAAGCGATGTGGCGGACGCACCAGCGTGCCATACAACATGCCGGGCACCTGCACGTCGATCGCATAAAGCGGCGCACCGGCCGCCTTCTGCGGCACATCGAAGCGCGGCACATCCTTGCCGATGATGCGGAATTGCGCGGCCGGCTTGAGTTGGTCGGGCTTCATCTCCGGCATCGTCGCGGGCATCTTGGCGAAGCCTGCAATCTCGCCGTAGCTGAGTTTCCGTCCCGACCCGGCATGTACGACCATGCTCGGCTCGGTGGTCAGTTCGGAGGCCGGCACATTCCAGCGCTCGGCGGCCGCATCGATCAGCACCTTGCGGGCCTGCGCACCGGCGATGCGGATCGGCATCCAGTAACCGCGCAACGTGACGCTTCCGACCACGAATTGCGACTTGAAGATCGGGTGTGCATATTCCGGCGCGATCGGCGACTGCTCGATCTTCACCTTCGACCAGTCGGCATCAAGTTCTTCGGCGATGATGACCGGGATCGACGTATTGACCGCCTGTCCCATTTCCGGGGCTGGCGCCATGATGGTGATGGTGCCGTCTGTTGCGATATTCACATAGGCATTGAGCTTGGTCGCGGACTGCGCATGTGCCTCGCCCCCATCGAGCAGGGACGGCGCGATGACAAACGCGAAGGTAAGGCCGGCGCTGCCCTTGACGAAGCCGCGGCGCGAGAGATTGAGATCGTGCTTGGTCATGGCGTCAGCCCTCCTTCGCGGCGCGTTCGATGGCGCGGACAATGCGCGGATAGGTCCCGCAGCGGCAGAGATTGCCGTCCATATGCGTCACGATCTCCTCGCGGGTTGGCGTCTTCTTGGTGGCCAGCAATTCGGCTGCCTTCATGATCTGGCCGGATTGGCAAAAGCCGCATTGCGGCACCTGCTCGGCAATCCATGCTTTCTGCAGCGGGTGGTCGCCTTTTTCGGAAAGGCCTTCGATCGTGACGACCGTCTTGCCTTCAACCTGCGACAACGGAAGCACACAGGACGCGGTGGCCGTTCCGTCTACGTGGACGGTACATGCGCCGCATTGCGCCGCGCCGCAGGCATATTTTGTGCCCGGAAGCTTCAGGTCCTCCCGGATCACCCAGAGTAACGGTGTATCCGGCTGGGCGTCGATTTTAACGGCTTTGCCGTTGATCGTGAATCCGACCGCCATGTATCTCTCCCTATGGTCGTTTGTTCTTTTATTCGTGTGCGGAGGCGATCCGCATTAGAACGACTATAACAAATCGGTTGCTGCGGACCAGCGTCGCTTGCGCCGAGAATGTGCCCGCAGATTTCGCTGACTTTTCCCCGGATTGTCCTGCCCATGCCGCCCAAGTCTGCCCACCGCGCATTGCTTGAAGACCTGTTTCGCAAGGCAGTGGCGGCCGCGCATCCTGCGCAATCGCTGCCCGATTTGCTCCCGCCGCCACCGGAAAAGGGCCGCCTGATCGTGCTGGCGGCCGGGAAAGCAGCCGGATCGATGGCCGAGGTCGCTGAAGCGCATTACAGCGATGCGGGCTTTCCAAAAGAAAGGCTTTGCGGGCTGGCGGTGGCCCGGCACGGCTATGGACGGCCCCTGCGCCATATCGAGATGATCGAGGCCGGGCACCCGATGCCGGACCAGGCGGGCCTCGATGCCACCTTGCGGACCCTGTCGTTGGCCGAATCGGCGACCCCCGAAGATGTGGTCCTGGCGCTGGTGTCCGGGGGCGCCTCGGCCAACTGGATCGCACCCGCCGAAGGGCTGCCGTTACAGGCCAAACAGGCGGTCACGCGTGCCCTGTTGCGGTCCGGCGCGCATATCGGCGAGATCAATACGGTCCGAAAGCACCTGTCCCGGATCAAGGGCGGCCGGCTGGCCGCCCTCGCGCATCCGGCGCGGCTATTTGCCATCGGCATCTCGGACGTTCCCGGCGACGACCCGGCCGTGATCGGCTCCGGCCCGACCGTGCCCGATCCGACCACGCTGGCCGAAGCGCGTGCGATCGTGGATCATTACCGCCTGACTTTGCCGCCGGAGGCCGAGGCCGCCTTGCACGATTCGCGAAACGAAACGCCGAAGCCCGGAGATCCGGCCTTTTCCGGGACGGATTTTCGTCTCGCGGTCCGGCCCGCCGATGTGTTTGCCAGCGTGCAGCGAGATGTCGCGGCCCTGGGCTATGAATGCGTGTTTCTGGGCGACCGGATCGAGGGCGAGGCGCGAAGCGTTGCCACCGAGCAGGCTCAACTTGCACGCGACCTGGCGTCGCAGAGGCGACGCGCCATCATCCTGTCGGGTGGAGAACTGACGGTCACGATCAACGGTCAGGGCGCCGGCGGCCCCAATCAGGAATTCGCGCTGGCGCTCGCCATTGCGCTGGACGGAGTACCGGGAATTGCCGCGATTGCCGCCGATACCGACGGGACCGACGGCGGCGGGGGAGCGGCCAGCGACCCGGCCGGGGCATGGCTCGACGGCGAAAGCGTCGCCCATGCCCGCAATCTCGGGCTCGACCCGCAGGCGCTGCTGGCGGACAATAATTCGACAGCTTTCTTTGCTGCTGTCGACGGGCTTGTTACACCGGGGCCCACCTATACCAACGTCAACGACTTTCGCGCGATCCTGGTGGAGCCGACGGGATTGACTGAACGACCGTGATCCGATTGCCCGCTTTTCTCGCCATGTCGAAGTTAGCAACACCGAAGCAGTTGGCGCGGCTCGGCATGGCCGCGGCCGTGGCCTGCTTTCTCGCTCTGGTGCCCGGCAACCCCGCCTATGCCGATTTCCGGCTGTGTAACAATACCGGCGGCAAGGTGGGCATCGCGCTCGGCTTCAAGGACCAGGAAGGCTGGGTCACCGAGGGCTGGTGGAATCTCGGGCCGCGCTCCTGCGAGACATTGCTGCGCGGCAATCTCGTCGCACGTTTTTATTATGTCTATGCCATCGATTACGACCGCGGCGGCGAATGGTCCGGCAAGGCTTTCATGTGCACGCGGGAGAAGGAATTCACCATCCGTGGCGTCGAGGATTGTCTCGCGCGCGGCTTCGACCGGACCGGATTTTTCGAAGTTGACACCGGCGAGCAACGGGCCTGGACTGTGCAATTGACCGAAACCAACGACCAATCCCCGCTCAACGATTCGCTCCCTTCCTTTACCCAGCCGCAGACGGGTACCCGGCCTCCCCTCTCACCGCCGGCTTCCGGCAACGGCAATCAGAAACGATGAGACGTCTACGCCGCGCCAAGATCGTTGCCACGCTGGGGCCCTCGTCGTCGGATCGCGCGACCATCGCGCGTTTGTTCCGGGCCGGCACCGATGTCTTCCGGATCAATATGAGCCACACGTCGCATGAGCGCATGCGCGAACTCGTGAGCATGATCCGCTCCGTCGAACAGGAGCACGAACGGCCGATCGGCATTCTGGTCGACCTGCAGGGTCCGAAACTGCGCCTGGGCGCCTTCGATGGCGGCTCCGTCGTCCTGAAGAAGGATGACATCTTCACCCTCGATTCGAATACGGCACCGGGCGACCAGAACCGCGTGCATCTGCCCCATCCCGAGATCCTGCGCGCGGCCGAGCCTGGACAGACGCTGCTGCTCGACGACGGCAAGGTGCGGCTGGTCTGTACCGAAACCGCAGCCGGACAATTGACCGCACGGGTCGAGGTCGGCGGCAAATTGTCCGACCGCAAGGGCGTCAGCCTGCCCGAGACGACCCTGCCGGTGTCTGCGCTGACCGAGAAGGACCGCTCCGATCTCGATGCCGCGCTCAATACTGGCATCGACTGGCTCGCCTTGTCGTTCATCCAGCGGCCCGAGGATATCGCCGAGGCCAAGAAAATCACCCGCGGCCGTTGCGGGGTGATGGCCAAGATCGAGAAGCCGCAGGCGATCACGCGGCTCGACGAGATCATGGAAGCGGCCGACGCATTGATGGTCGCGCGCGGCGATCTCGGCGTCGAATTGCCGCTGGAAAAGGTGCCGGGCCTGCAGAAGCAGATGACCCGCGCCGCGCGCCGCGCCGGCAAGCCGATTGTCGTCGCCACGCAGATGCTGGAATCCATGATTTCCAGCCCGGTGCCGACACGCGCCGAAGTCTCCGACGTAGCCACCGCCATCTTCGAGGGCGCCGATGCGGTGATGCTGTCGGCGGAATCCGCGGCGGGGCAATATCCCGTCGAGGCGGTCGCCACCATGAACCGTATCGCCGAAGAGGTGGAGCGCGATCCCACCTACCGCAATGTCATTCAGGCGCAGCGCGGCGCGCCCGAGCCGACCGGGGCGGATGCGATTGCGGCGGCCGCACGCCAGATCGCCGAAACGCTCGATCTGTCGGCCATCATCTGCTGGACCTTTTCCGGGTCCACGGCGATCCGTGTCGCGCGCGAACGTCCGCATCCGCCGGTCGTTGCCATTTCGCCCAATGTCGACACCGGCCGCCGGCTCTCGCTGGTCTGGGGGGTGCATTGCGTGGTGGCCAAGGATGCACTCGATCAGGACGACATGGTCGAGCGCGCCTGCCGGATCTCATTCACGGACGGATTTGCAAAGGCCGGACGGAGGGTTATCGTGGTGGCGGGTGTGCCGCTCGGCACGCCGGGCGCGACCAACATGCTGCGCATCGCCTTTGTCGGCTCAATCGACATGGAGCCATAGAACCGCTCCGGCTTTGATGGAATCAAAGCCACGGCGCCAGCTTGTTATTTGACAGGTTTCCTTGACGCCAACCGGTTTTCGCTTCGCTCGAAAGCACTTCAGCCGGATCAGGGCGCCGGATCGGGTGCGTCAGCCAGCACTTTTGTCTGCGCGCTGCTTTGCGCGAATGCACGTGTGGCGACATATTCGATGGCCGCCACAACACGGTCGGGACGCGCATGATGCGGCATGTGCCCTACACCCTCCAGCATCTCCAGTTGCGCATGCGGCATCGCCTGCGACAGCGCCATGGCGTGAATATCGTTGGACACCGTCACATCGCGATCGCCGATCAGGATACGCACAGGTACCGTAAGCGACGGATAGAGCGGGACCATCTTCGCCAGGTTGTCCTTGAGTTCGGCAATGTCGCGCGCATTGGCGACGAATGCCTTGGGGCGCAGGACCAGCCACGATGCGGATTGCCTGATGTAATCGGGCGGCGGCGTTTGTGGATGAAAGACGCCATCGGCGGCGTTTCCGGCGAGCAGCAAACCGAGCGGCATCGGCAACGTACAGGCGAACAGCAATCCGATCACCGGCAAGGTCGCCAGCGTGTAATACCAGGTGATCCCGCCATCCCAGGGATGCGAGGTCGGCGCCAGCAGCACGAGGCCCGCCGTGTTCTCCGGATGACGGATGGCAAAGGCATTAGCCACGGCCCCACCCCACGAATGCCCGACGACCACCGCGCGTGTCACGCCCATCTGCCGCAAGGCCTGCGCCACCATATCCGCCTGACGCTGCGGCGATGAAAATTCGGCACCATTGCGTTCGCTCCAGCCGCGGCCGGGCCGGTCGACCAGCACAATGCGATAGCGCGCCTTGAGTTGCGCGAGTGCCGCATCGAGCGCGATCCGCATATCTTCCATATTGCCGCTTGCGCCATGCACCAGCACGATGGCCGCATCGCCGCCACGTTCGGGATTGAGTTCGTCGACATGCAGGCGGCCGCTTTCGACCGTGATGAAACGGCCCTTGGGCGGATGCGCGCGTTCGATCAGCCATGCGCCAGCAATCGCACAGAGCGCAATTGCCCCAAGCACAAGCAGCAACGCGAGAAGATGATAAGCGGCGATCATGCGCAATATGCGCAAGCTACGCGACAAAGGCGCGAAGGTTTCCGGTCGTGAGCGCGCCTCAAATGTCGCGGCCGTCGACTTTTTCGGAGAGCGATTTGATCAGATCCGGGATGCGCGGCATGTGCGGATTGATTTCTATGGCCTTGCGGTAGATTTCCAGCGCACGCTTGTCGTCGCCGTATTCCTGCATGATCAGGCCAAGCCCGGCCAGCGCACCGAAATGCCGCGGCTCGCGCGCCAGGATTTGCTGCAGATCCTCAAGCGAGCGGTCGAAATCCTTGCGCATGTAATGCAGCGTGGCGCGCCGGTTCCACGCTTCCACATAATCGGGCCGCAACACGATGATCGAGTCGAGCAGTTGCACGGCGAGGTCGAGGTTTTTCGCGCCCACCGCCGTCCGCACGCGGCTCATCAGCAGATTTGCGGTGTCGCTGCGCGACACCATCCACAGCGCCCAGATACGGCTTTCCACAGCCTTGGCGGTCTGGGCATCGGGCGCGGCCTTGAGCGCGCCGAACAGGAAATCGATATCCTGGCCGCGCGGGACCTTGGGCAGTTTGTCGGGGGGCTGGACGAAATCGCTCTCGGGCTCGGGCACGGGACCCGTAATTTGGGCCGAGGCGGGCACGGCCAGACTTGCGGTCAACGCGGCCGCCGCAGCGGCCAGCGTCAGGACACGAAATGCGGATCGGAGCATCATGAGCGCAAGCTTAAGCGCGCGGGCGCGCCGGACAAGCCCGCAAAACGATCACGCCTGCGTGAAAAAAGCGGCCCAAGGCCGCAATGCGCTTGAGCGCTTATCAGCCCTGACGCGCCTTGAAGCGGCGCTGGACCTTATTGATGACGTAAACGCGGCCCTTGCGACGCACGAGGCGATTGCCCCGATGACGCGCGCGCAGTGACTTGAGGGAGTTGCGGACTTTCATGGCCGATCTCTTGATGTTTCTTGTGGCCGCAGACGGCCCGGAAGTGAAAAGGCCGCGCATGCGCGGCCTGCAAATTCGCGCGGAAATTAGGGACCGGCGGCCGCGAAGTCAACGGCTCGCGCGGCGATGGCAGCCCCGAAAAGTATTTTATTACCACAATTGCGGCAAATGAAAGGGCCGCCCTGTCCGGGCGGCCCCAAGTCGAGCCTTTGGCCTTTACTTCGGGCAGAATGGCGTCGCGCAGACAAACAACGACGGGTACCACTTACCGTCACCCCAGCACCGCTGCATGGAGCAGCCGGCCGGGCCGCATTGGGCGGTCTTCAGCGCGCCCGGCGTGCAGGCGGCGGCCGGTTTGGCCTTGGCCTTGCCACGAGCGAACGAGTCCGAGGTCGAACCTGCGATCGCCAGCGCGGCAATGGCAGCGATGAGTGCGGCAGTCGAGACGAATGACTTCATTGCATAGCTCCCCCAGAAATGTCGGAAGGGTCGCTTGCGGCGCCTCGCGGCGACGATGCGCCAAGCCGGCCGGCATTCCGACGGCTGCGGCCCCGTATCAGGCCGCAGGCAACGGTTCTGGGTCAGGCGCAATGAACGGATAATGAATAAATCGAGCGGCCGTCAGGCGGGATGATGCCCACCGGCTGGCAGCAGCCTTTGACCCGTCACTGCTTCCCGGCGCCTCCGCCAGCGCGGCGATCAATCGTACAGAAGCCGGGGAAGCCACAAGGCCAGATCCGGCAGATTGAAGAGCAGGACCACCAGCAGCAAGGGCGAGATCAGAAACGGAATGACGCCCTTGAACACCGCGGCCATATCCGCGCCCGGCGCCAGTGCGCGGATGACGAAAAGATTCATGCCGACCGGCGGAGTCAGCAATCCCACTTCGACCATCACCACGATCAGGATGCCGAACCAGACCGGATCGTAGCCGAAGGACAGCACGATCGGCAGGAAGACCGGCACGGTGATCAGCACCATGCCGATGCCTTCGAGGAAACAGCCAAGGATCAGATACGCGACGATGATCATCAGCATCACCGTGATGCCGGACAGGCCCGCGCCTTCGGCCATGCCGAGAAGGAAGGTGGGCAGATGCGTCTGCACGATGAAGAACGAGAACAGGTTGGCGCCGATTACAATGACAAACAGCAGGCCGCTGACGATGACCGAATTCTCTATGGCCTGCAGGAGATCGCGCAAGCTCATGCGCCGCCCGGCAAATCCGATCAGGATCGCGCCGAAAGCGCCGATTGCCGCCGCCTCGGTCGGGCTGAAGATGCCGCTATAGATGCCGCCGATGGTCACCACGAACAGCACCACAAATTGCCACGGCCCTTTGAGCGCAACGATGCGTTCACGCATGGTGACGCGCGGGCCTGCGGGCGCAAATTCCGGCCGGAAATAGGTGATCAGGCTCGCGATCAGAATGTAAAGCAGCGCCAATGCGATGCCCGGCAGCAGCCCGGCCGCAAACAGCTTAGGCACCGATTGCTCCGCGATCGCCGCGTAGAGAACAAGGATGATCGAGGGCGGAATGAGAATGCCGAGACTGCCGCCCGCCGCCAGCGATCCGGTGGCCAGCCGGTCGTCATAGCCGGCCTTTTTCATTTCCGGATAGGCGATCCGCGTCATGGTCGCGGCATTAGCCAGCGACGAGCCGGACACCGCTCCAAAAAAGGCGGAAGCGACGATGGTTGCGGTCGCAAGTCCGCTGCGCATGCCGGACAGCATGATGCGCGCGGCGCTGAACAATTCGGCGGACAGCCGCGAACGGGTCGCCACCTCGCCCATCAGAATGAACAGCGGCACGACCGACAGGGTGTAGGAACTCGCGACATCGAACGGGGCAGTGCCGGCAAGCCCGAAGGCGCCCGGCCAGCCCATGACGATGTAATTGCCGACAAAGCCGACCAGGACCAGCGCAATCCAGACCGGCACGCGCAGCAGAAGCAGACCGAACAGAACAACGACGCCCCAGCCGCCGATCTCTGCCGGCGTCATGGCGCCGGCTCCGCAGCCGGCCGGGCCGGCAGCGCCAGCAGCACCGCCAGCGCGCAGAGCAGAGTTCCTCCGAGACTGAAGAAGGCGACCAGCCAGAGGATATAGACCGGCAACTGCAATTCGAGTTTCAGGTCGCCATAGTCGTAGACCTGAAAGCCCGGACCGATCATCGCCCACATCAGCAGAGCAAGGCAGATTACAGACAGAAAATCGGCGAGACGAATCAGAATAGAGGTGATGCTCTGGCCGAGAACGGGGTCGAGAAGGTCGATCACGATATTGCGCCGCGCGAAGAAGGCGGCGGCCATCGAATTGAAAACAAACAGCAAAAGCAGGCTTTCCACCAGTTCATAGGAGCCGCGGATCGGCCTGTTGAAGAGGTAGCGCAAACTGACATCCGCAACCGTCACCAGCATCATCACGACGAGCCCCGTCGCCGCGATCCAGATTTGCAATCGCTGCAGCCGGTCGGCCGCCGTCAATATGCCTTGGCGTAATGTCATGAATGGCGCTTTCGGAGCAAAACAACGGCCGGCGGGCCAAGGCCCGTCGGTCCGCTATCGTTCAGATTTGCAGGGCAGCGCCCTTGCCGATCGCTTTAACAAGTCTAGCGAGTGTAGGCCTCGTAAAACTTGCGCGCCGGGCGCCCCGCCTTCTCGAGCTTTTCGATTTCCTGCTCGATGATCGGTTGCGACACCGCCTTCATCT
>JAEVZN010000390.1 GCA_023392205.1 Pseudomonadota bacterium | reverse complement strand
CGTTGAGCCTGTCACGCATGGTGATGCTGGGGATTTTCATTGTGCATCTCACCGCACTGGCCTTCTTGCTGATCCGCCAGATGCAGGCTTTGCAGGACAGCGAAAAGCGTCCGGTGACCGTGCTGTTTCTCAATCGTGCCGGTACGGCACTCACTGTGACCGCCATCGCCGCGACATTGTGGATCGGCATGGCGCTCGCCGTCCCCTCGCAATGCGTCAGCTGACCGCCGGTCAGCGATTTTCCACCGACAGCACCATTGCCATGGCGGTGTCACCGGCCGCACAGCCGTGGAACAGGCCGTTGCCGCCGCCGCGCATGACCAGTTCCTCGATCATCTCGATCATCAGGCGCAGACCGGTGGGGCCTTGCGGATGTCCGAACACCAGCGAACAGCCGATATTGTTCATCTTCGTCGCATCGATGCCGGTCTCGCGCGCGAACACGATGTCGTTCACAACGAAAGGATTGTGCGACTTGAACACATCGATCCTGTCGATCGGCAGCCCGGCCGCATCGAGCGCACGCCGCGCCGCCTTGACCGGCGCCGCCGGCATATAGGCATGCCGTTCGCGCGATTGCCCGAAGCCGAGGATGCGGATGTCGATACCCGGCTCGCGCGTGAAATCCGCTACACGATCCGCATGCGTGACGATCATCCCGGCATTGCCATCGGCCGGATGCGTCTGCCCGCCGAAGGTGACGGTCCCGCCCTCGCGCACCGGCTTGAGTTTCTTGAGCCCCTCCAGAGTGGTGTCGTGGATGCCTTCGTCGCCGCTCAATGTGCGGACTTCCTTTTTGAAACGCTGATCCGGCACGGAATATGGCAGTGTCATGAACCTGCGCAGGAACGCGGAATCGTCCTTCAGGGCCTCGCGATATTGCTCGTAGCGCAGGGCCACGAGATCGTGCTGCTCCTCGGTGGAGATCTGCCAGTCGCGCGCGCAATTCTCCGCCGTATCGACCATGGCGAAATGCCCGGTCGGCTCGTCGTTGAAATTGTCGAGCATCCAGTTCTCGACCGCCGGTGCGCCGCTCACGCCGCGCGGGTTGGGATGCACCACCACCGGCGAGTTCGACGTGCGATCGCAGGTCACGACCATCGACGCGCTGGCATCTCCGCCGGCGATCTCGCCCGCGGCCGCCGACAGTGCGCGCGCCGAGGTGGCGCAGGCCTGCGACACCGTCGGACCGGTGACGAACGGCACGCCCATCAGGGTCATGACCCAGGGCGCACCCCAGAAGCTCTTTTCCTGCGGCACGGTCATGCCGAGCACCGCGTGATCGAGCGTCTCGATCGGCCATTGCTTGTCCTTGGCAACCTGCGCTGCCGTTGCGGCTGCAAGCTTCATGCTGTGCAGATCGGACAGGCTCATCTGCCAGCGCGAGAACGGCGTCGACCAATAGGCGCCATAGGGAATGCGGAGATCGGACAATGCAGCCATGACGTGGGACCGGTCTGTTGAATGGGGACGAAAATCTTATTGCAGTCCGTGCCGCGCCATAAAGCCCTTCAGCAGATCGCGGCACATCTGCGGCTTCTCGATCTGAAGAAAATGCGTGGTGCCGGGCACCATAGCATAATCGATGCCCATTTCGTCATGCGCCGACTTCGCCGTGGCCGCGGCCGGGCTCGCGTGCGGCGTATCCGGATCGGCCGCAATAATCATGAGCGGCACCGACACATCGGCGAGACGGCGATACAATGTGAGATCCTTGTTCTCGGCAAAGACGCGTGCCTCGAATGCGGGCGGACAGCATAAAGTCCATCGGCCGTCGGGCATCTGACGCAGGGTATGGCGGGCAAACAGATCCGGCCCCTCCGGGACCCAGCCGGCAAAGGAATCGCGGCGGCGCACCTGGGCGGCCAATTGATCCGGCGAGTCGTAGGTGTCCGGACGCCGCAGCGCACGGGCGCTCAGCTTTTCCATATCCGCATCTTCCACGGCATGCAGGGGATGACCCTTTGGCGGCATGATCGGCGGATCAAACAGGCATAGCGCATCCCACCTGCCGTACGGATGCCGCAGGCTGTGCTGGAGTGCCGCGATCGAGGACAGTGAATGGAATGCACCGACGGTTTTGGCCGGACCGAAATGCCGGGCGATGCCCGCATACACCTCCTCGATATCGGAATAGAAGGATTCCCAGTGATGCCCCTCAGCCGTGTGAAGCGGGTTCTCACCGTGGTTGCGCATGTCGAAAACAATGAGATCGTAGTCGCGCGCAAGCGGCAGCCAGAACGGCGCATAGAGATTGATCGCGAGCCCGTTGCCATGGCTCAGCACAAGCCGGGTCGCACCTGGCTTGCCGTAGCGGCGCAGCCGGATGACCGCGCCGTCCTGCATGGTCAGGTCGGCCGTGGCGGAGGGTGCCGGGATCGCGAAAGAAGGAGACGTGAAATCCTGCATGTCCAATTCCGGAAAAGGGCGGCAATTAACCCCATCCGGCGCGCACGCGCCAGAGCCTGTTCGCGCCCGGCTCGTTGCCTCCTAGCGCGGCACCGCGCGCCAGCGCAGCACGCGCATTTCAACGAGCGTCAGCAGGGTGGAACTGACATAGCCGATGAGGCCCAGCAGGATCACGCCGGCATAGAGGTCGGCGGACTGGAACGAGCGCGCGGCAAGGAGGATCGCCTGGCCGAGGCCCGGACGGCTGGCCAGCATCTCGCCCACCACCGCGAGGATCAGCGCGATGGTCAGCCCGACCCGCATGCCGGATAGGATGTCGGGCATGGCGCTCGGCAGAGCGATCTTGAAAATCACCGCGCGGTACGACAACCCCAGCGCCCGGCTGACCTGATAGAGCCGCGGCTCCACCGCCGCAAAGCCATGCACGGTCGCAAGCAGCATCGGCCACAGCGCACCGAAGGCGATCACCGCCAGCACCATCGCGTCGGTCAGGCCGAGAATGGCAATCGCCACCGGCATCATCGCCGACGCGGGCAGCGGCCGCAGGAATTCCAGCGTCGGCCCGGCATAGGCGCGCGCGGTCGCCGAGACGCCAATCATCGCGCCGATCACAATGCCGGCGAGCGAGGCGAGCAGCCAGCCGTAGAACATGCGCTCCACGGTCGCGAGTGTCTTGGCCTTCAGATCGCCCTGGGTCAGTCCATAGACCAGCGCATCCCAGGCGCGGTCCGGACCGGGCAGAAACACGGGCGACACCAGACGGGCCTGCGCAATGAAATGCCAGAGCGCGATGAACAGGAGGAAGACGCCGACACTCGCGATCAGCCAGGAAATCCGGTTGAGTTGCGGCAACATGCTCATGGGTCGATCCGCACCATGGCCGCCGGACCGAACAGCCGCTTCTGCGACCACACCAGAATATAGTTGAACGACCAGCCGACAATGCCGAGCCAGACCAGCAAGGCCAGCATCAATTCGGGCCGCAGGGTCTGTTGCGCGAGCATCATGTTGTAGCCGAGACCCAGCGGATTGGCGGCGATCTCGACCGTCACGGCCACAATCAGGGCGATTCCTGCGGCGAGCCTGAAGGCCACAAAGATGCGCGGCAGGGCAGCGGGCAACACGATCTTCCAGACCCGCGCGGCGAGGCCAAATCCCAGGGCGCGCGCCACTTCTAGGAGGCGCGGCTCGACATTCGCCACCGCGGCGCGGGTGAGGATCAGCACCGGCCATATCGCGGCAAAGGCGACGATCGAGATCTCCATGCGGAAGCCGAAGCCGAATACCAGAAGCGCGATCGGGATCAGCGCCACCGGCGGGATCGGGCGGAAAGCTTCGATGGAGAATTCCATCAGGCGGTCAAGTGGCCGCACCAGTCCGAGCAGGATGCCAAACACCAGTCCCAGAAACGCACCGATTGCCAGACCACCGAGCGAGGTCGCAAGCGTTGCCGAGGTCGCGCGCAGGATGGTGCCGTCGAGCATCGCCTCGACCAGCGCCGCGGCAATCGCACTGGGTGAGGCCAGCAGCGAACTTTCCCACCCGGTCAGGCGCACCGCGATCTCCGCGCCGGCGATCAGGCCGACCGGGATCACCAATCCGCGCCAGTCGAATTTGCGGCCGTTCTCGCTCAATGCTCGGAATCCTTGATAACGTCGAACAATTCGCGGCGGAGCTTGAGAAATTCCGGCCGCTCGCGCGTGCTCAGCTGGTCGCGCGGACGCGGCAGGTCGATATCGAAGGAGACTTCGAAACAGCCCGGATTGGGGCGCATCGCAATGACGCGGTCGCCCAGATAGATTGCCTCTTCCAGATCGTGGGTAATGAACAGCACGGTCGCGCCGGTCCGCGCGGCAATCGCCAGCACCTCGTCCTGCAGGGCCTGCCGTGTCATCGCATCGAGCGCGCCGAACGGCTCGTCCATCAGCAGAACGGCGGGGTCCTGCGCCAGACACCGCGCGATCTGCAGCCGCTGCTGCATTCCCCCGGACAGCTGGTTCGGAAACTTGTCCGCATGCGCCGACAATCCGATCAGGTCCAGCAATTCGGCAATGCGACCGGCGCGCTTCTCGCGCGGATAGCCCATCGCCTCGAGCGCCAGCGCGATATTTCCCGAAGCCGTGCGCCACGGCAGCAGCGCCTTGCCGTAATCCTGGAAGACGATCGCGATGTCCTGCCGGGGCCCTGTCACCGGATTGCCGGCGTAGAGGACACGCCCCTTGCTCGGCATCAGCAGGCCGCCCGCGAGATTGAGAAGCGAAGTCTTGCCGCAGCCCGAGGGACCGACGATGGACAGGAACTCGCCCTTGCGGATCGCAACATCGATGCCAGTCAGAATGAGCCTGCCGCCGAGCGTCAGGTCGACCATCTCGAACGCGATCAGCGCCGGAGCGCCGGACAGTGAGGAATCCTGATCGGGCTTGTCAGGACGGATTGCGGGATGCGCCGACATAGGTATCCAGAATACGGTGAACGAGATCGGGCTTGCGCGCCCGGGCGATGCCGCATTCGGTCGCGATGCCGAATTGCGGGACGAATTGCCGGGCGGTTTCCACCCGCGCGACCACGCCGTCCACGCCGCCATCGACGTGCACGAGTCCGAGATAGATTTCCGTGCGCGGATCGAGCTTTAGATCCGCGAACGGCGCAAAATAGGCCGTATCGGTCCGCGCCACCGGCACCGGAAAATGGATGTAGGTGATATGGCGATCCACAGCCTTGGCCATGTCGTTAGCGACATCGACCATGCGCGCGGCATCCTTCGGCTCGATGAAATGCTTGGCGCCGAAATCGCCATAGCAGATATGGATGCCGAGTTCGACATCGGCCGGAATCGGCGCGCAAATGCGTTGCATCCGCGCCATGATCTCCGGCTGCGAAGCGCCTTGCGGCGGGAACCAGTCCTGCGGCTGACCGTCGAGCGCGATCATTTCGTGGCAGAAATCCCAATGGATGCAGAGATGCTCATGCGGAATGGCATCGCACAACGCCTTGACCTCGGCAATCATCGCCCGCTCGTAAGCCTTCTCGATCTCGACGACATCCTTTGGCTTACCGAAGGCATAGATGATTCCGAACGGCGTCGGCATGCAGACCTGCAATCGCATATCGGCGGCGAAATCGCCACGGGCCTTGGCCGCCTGCAAATCGAGATAGGAGGCACGCGCTTCGCGTGCATAGCCGAGTTCCCCGAAGCTGATCTGGTCGGCGGTCACGCCCTCCGCCAGCGCCAGCAGCGGGAATTTCGACGTCGCGCGCACTGCGCCTGATGGGTCGGGCCGCAGAAAGGGGCTCGCGCGCAGCAGCGGATATTGAAAGCTCGCCCAGAGCCGGCGCGGCCCGACTTCGCCATCGGGCACCCGCTTGAGCCGCTGGCCGAGTTTGCGGCCGACGGTGCGGAATATCTCGTCGACGCTGTCGAGCCCGATGCTCCCCACAAGATGAGCAGAATCGGGAAGCTCTGTCGCAGACCCCATGGCGTGTCCTCGCGCGCGTTCGTTTGTTGTTTTTCGGTTGGCAGGACCGGAGACCGCTTGAACCGGCCCCGCAGCGGGCGGGGCCGGAATTTTCACGACATCCGGACTACGCCGCCATCAGGGAATGATGATCTTCTTGAGGTCCACGTCATCGC
>JAEVZN010000330.1 GCA_023392205.1 Pseudomonadota bacterium | reverse complement strand
GCCGGCGCACCGCTCGCCGTCACACAGGCCGGCATCGTGACCGAACGCGATATCCTGCGCGCATTGGCAAGCGGCGGCGAGGACGCGCTTGCGCGATGCGTTTCGGACATCACCAGCAGACCGCTCGTCGCTGTCCCGGCCGAGGCCTTTGTCTATCGCGCGATCGGCCGGATGAGCCGGCTGCATATCCGCCATCTCGGTGTGAGCGACGAGGGCGGCCTTGTGGTTGGCGCCATTTCCGCACGCGATCTGTTGCGCCTGCGCGCGGGCGAAGCGGTGTCGCTGGGCGACGAGATCGACGAGGCGCGGGACGTGCCGGCACTCGGCCGCGCCTGGGCGAAGCTGCCGCATGTCGCCGAATCGCTCATGGCCGAAGGCGTGCCCGCCCGCGACATCGCGGCCATCATCTCGCGCGAACTGGGCGCACTTACGCGGCAGGCCGCGGTCATCGCCGAAGACCGGTTGCGCGCGGCGGGTCAGGGCGACCCGCCCTGTGCCTATGCGATGGCCGTGCTGGGTTCTGCAGGACGCGGCGAAAGCCTGCTGGCGATGGACCAGGACAATGCGATCATCTTTGCGGAAGGTGCGCCGGACGGACCGGAAGACCGCTTCTTCGCCGCACTTGGCACGCATGTCGCCGATATTCTGGACGAGGTGGGGGTGCCCTATTGCAAGGGCGGCGTCATGGCGAGCCAGCCGAAATGGCGCGGCTCGGTCGCCACCTGGCACGCACGTGTGTTTGAGTGGATCAGACGCTCGCGGCCGGACGACCTTCTGTCTGTGGATATCTTTTTTGACCTGCGCGGCGTGCATGGCCGGATCGCGCTGGCGGATAACCTGTGGCGGCACGCCTTTGAAGCAGCGCGCGGAAAGGCCGAATTCGCGAAGCTTCTGGTGGAGGCATCGGGACAGATCGAGTCCGGCCTGACCTTCTTCGGCGGCATCCGCACGCAGCATGGCCGCATCGATCTCAAGCGTGCGGGCCTGTTCGGCATTGTCTCCGCGGCGCGCGTGCTGGCCATCCGGCATCATGTGCTGGAGCGCGCGACGCCGGCGCGGCTGATGGGGGTACGGGCGAGGGGTCTTGGCGGCGATACCGATCTGGATGCGATGATCGAGGCGCATGGCGTGTTCGTCGAAATGATCCTGGCGCAGCAACTCGACGATATCGAGCATGGCAAGGCGGCGGTGAATGCGGTGGCGACGAAGCGGCTTTCGTCGCGGGAGCGCGAGCGGCTCGCAAGCGCCCTGCAGGCGGTGCAGCACCTTGACGAATTGACCCGTACCTTGTTGTTCAAGGGTTAGCCGGGCTGAATGCCTTGGAGGGCCGAATGAACCGACTTGCGATACTGATCTGTGGAATGGCGATGGGATTTGCCGTTGCCGCAATCCCAGCCTTGCGCCCGCTGGAGGCCGTTGCGCAGACGCCGGCCAAGCCGCCGCTTTTCGTCAATATGACCACGGGCGATTCATGGCGCGGATGGATGGGACTGCATTTCGCGCACAACACGATGAAGATGGGCCACCAGGTGACGATCTTCCTCAACCTCGACGCCGTGAAGCTTGCGGCGAAGACCGACGAGCAGGCGCAGCGCGAGACGATGAAGCGCATTCCGCGCGAGATCGTTGCCGATTTCATCAAGGACGGCGGCAAGGTGCTGATCTGCGGTCCGTGTCTGGCCGAATTCGACCTGAAACTCGACGACCTCGTGCCAGGCGTCGAGCTTGGCAAGCCCGGCTATACGCAGAGCTTCATCTTTGCGGAGAATGCGCGCACGCTCACCTGGTGAGCGCGCTTCAGGACTTGAAGCGCGGATCGAGATAGTCGCGCAGCGAGTCGCCGAACAGGTTGAAGGCGAACACCGCAAGCGAAATGGCGGCGCCGGGGAAAAGGATCATCCACGGCGCCTCGCGGTAGAAATCGGCGGCGTTGCCGGACAGCATCAGGCCCCAGGCCGGGGTCGGCTCGGCGACGCCGAGGCCGAGGAAGGACAAAGAGGCCTCCGCCAGGATCGCCTGGGCAATGAAGGCCGTCAGCATGATCAGATAGGGCGCCACCACATTCGGAGCCATGTGACGGAAAATGATCCGCTTGTTGGAATAGCCGGCGGCGCGGGCCGCATCGACATAGGGCATGACCCGCACGCCGAGCGCCGCCGCGCGCACGACACGCGCCACGCGGGGTACGATGGGGATGGCGATGGCGACGATCAGGTTCACGTCCACGCCACCGACCACGAGCTTGCGCATGGCGGCGACGACGACCAGCGCCAGCACGATCAGCGGGAAGGCGAGCAGGATATCCATCACCCGCTGGATCCAGTTGTCGATGCGGCCGCCGAAATAGGCCGACGCGACGCCGAGAATGGCGCCGATGGTCGAACCCACGAACGATGACGTGAATCCGATCACCAGCGCCGTGCGCGAGCCGTAGATCAGCCGCGAACAGATGTCGCGGCCATAGGCATCGGTCCCGCACCAATGCTCCCAGGAGGGCGGTGCAAGGATGGCCGCAAAATCGATGGCCAGCGGATCGTAGGGCGCCACCAGAGGCGAGAAAATGCCCGCAAACATCATCGCGACGATGATGACGAAACTGACCGCGCCGAGCGGCTGCTGCCGGCAGAACTCGATATAGCGGTTCGGCGCGCTGCGCACGGTTTCGCGGGGGGCGGGGGCTGCAATGGTCATGAATCGTATCGGATGCGAGGATCGAAGACCGCGTAGAGCAGGTCGATGATCAGGTTCACGAACACGTAGAATGCGGCGATCAGCATCACCATGCCCTGGATCAGCATGAAGTCGTTGCGCGCCACGCTCTGCACGAACAATTGTCCGATGCCATTGAGATTGAAGACCTGCTCGGTTACGACGAGGCCGCCGATCAGGAAGGTGAATTCAAGGCCGATCACGGTGATCGCCGGCAACAGGGCGTTGCGCAGCGCATGCCGGGAGATCACGAGCCGCTCGTAAACGCCCTTGGCGCGCGCGGTGCGGATGTAATCCTCGTTCAGCACTTCCAGCAGCGACGACCGGATCATGCGGGCCACCACCGCGCAATAGCGGTAGCCCACGGCCATCGCCGGCCAGATCAATTGCGTGAAATTGGCCCATGGGTCGACATAGAACGGCGTGAAGGTGATCGGCGGCAGCCAGTTGAAGAAGGCCAGCAAACTCAGCATGATCAGCTTGCCGATCGAGAAGGACTGGATCGAGAGGCCGCCGATCGTGAGCACGCGGACGAGATAGTCGATCCATGTGTCGCGAAACAAAGCCGCGAGCGTGCCCATCGGTATTGCGAGCAGCACCGCGATGATGGTCGCCATCAGCGCGACCTGGAGCGACAGCTCCAGACGCAGCATGATTTCCTCCATCACCGGACGTTCCGTCCACATCGAAATGCCGAAATCGCCGCGCGCCATGTTCACCATCCACTCGCCGAACTGGGTGATGAGCGGACGGTCGAGCCCGAGCCGCGCGCGCTCGGCTTCGACTACCTCCTGGGTGACATTGCCGCCGTCCCCACGCAGCTTCACCTCGACGATGTCGCCGGGCACGACCCGCAGCATGAAAAAGACGAGCACCGCCACGCCGAGCAGCGTCGGAATCATCATCAGAACGCGGTTGACGGTGTAACGGAGCATCTTTCGGGATTCCCGGAGAAGCGTTCCCTCTCCGCAGGGGGCGGAGAGGGCCGGTGTCTGGATCGCGCAGGATCAGGTGTTCAGCCAGACGCCTTCCAGCTGCGCGCCGAGATTGTGGCTGGGCGACATCTGCCATCCCATCAGGACCTTGTGCGTCGGCACAATCCGATGCCACCAGAGCAGCGGTTGCTGATAGGCCTGTTCGAACAGCCGCTTTTCCAGCGCGCGGATATGCTCCTTGCGCTTCTCCGGATCGCGTTCGCGCAGCTGCAATTCGTAGAGCTTGTCGATCTCCGGATCGTTGGCGCGCGACATGTTGAGCGGATTTTTCTCGCGCGACAGGAACTTGGTCATCGACAAGGTCGGATCGTCGTTGAACAGGTTGGAGAAGTCGATGGCGACTTCGAAATTGCCGCTGTTCATCGCCGCGATATAGGGTGCGGTGTCTGACTGCTTGTGTTCGACAGTGACGCCGATCTGCCGCCACTGATCGACCAGGAAGATTCCCGCAGGCGTATAGGGCATCGCGAGATTGCGGTTCCAGAGAACGAATTTCAGGTTCTCGTGGCCGGCTTCCTTCAGCAGCTTGCGCGCTTCCTCGCGGGACTTCTTGATGTCCTTGGAAAAGCCCGGAAGCTTCGCAAGCTCCGCTTCCGGCGTCGCCAGCGGCGAGCCGGGACGCACCACGCCACCGACCGAGCGGAGCGTGGAGATGCGTGACAGGCCCTGGCTGCCGCCCCAGCGGTCGATGGCCATCAAAAGCGCGCGGCGCACCCGCACATCGTCGAAGGGCTTCGCCTCGACGTTGAAGGCGACCAGAAGATTGAGCGTCCAGCTCGATTCCTCGATGCGCAGCTTGTCGCCCATCGCCGCCACCAGACGGTCGCGCTCGGCGGGAGAAATGCCGCGGAATTCGCCAAGCACCTGTCCGCCCTGAAGTGCGTTCAGCATCGCCGCTGCTTGCAGCGTGAAGATGCCGCGGTACGTGTCCAGATACGGTAAGCCGGGCTTGAAGTAGTTCTCGTTGCGCTTGCCGGAGACATGGCTGCCTTTCACATGTTCAACGAAGGTGAAGGGGCCGGTTCCGTTGATCTTGGTGCGCGGCAGGGCCGGATTTTCCGCGAGATCCTTGGCCGAATAGATGACGTTCCAGGGGCTTGCGAAATGATCGAGCATGGAGGCGTTGGGCGCCTTCATCTTGAAGACGACGGTGAGGGCGTCCGGCGTCTCGATGCTCGCAATGTCGGCGAAGGTCGCGCGCCGGTTGGACACCACGCCCTGCGGCGGGTTGCGCATCCGGTCATAGGTTGCCTTCACGTCGGCGGAGGTGAATTCAGTGCCGTCGTGGAATTTGACGTTCGGCTTGAGCTTGAACGTGTAGGTGAGAAGGTCGGGTGCGACCTCCCACGAAGCAGCAAGGTCGCCCTCGACTTCGGGGAATTTCGGCAGATTGTAGCGCAGGAGCGTCGAATAGAAGGGGGCGACCAGATGC
Organism: Pseudomonadota bacterium; assembly: GCA_023392205.1. Taxonomy (GTDB): domain Bacteria; phylum Pseudomonadota; class Alphaproteobacteria; order Rhizobiales; family Xanthobacteraceae; genus Pseudorhodoplanes. The sequence continues at coordinate 1,573 of JAEVZN010000330.1, read as the reverse complement.
AGCGTCGCATAGGTATCGCTGGCATGCGGATCGTAATGCGGCGCTTCTGCGCTGATCGCGAAGTTCAGGTTGCCGCCGCGCTTTGGCTTGTCGGCCTGGGCATAGGCACGGGTGAAATCGAAATTCATTCCCGCCAGTCCGAGCGCAAGCGCTCCGGCGGAGCCTTTAAGTGCAGTACGGCGCGAAATAGTCATGGTATTCCTCCCGGTACTTGATTGTCTTTTTTGTCAGTTTCAGTCGTCGTCACACCTTGATGCAAGCGGCAAAATGCCCCGGCCGCTTCTCTTCGAGTACAGGCACAACCTCGCGGCAATCCTCGCTCGCCATCAGGCAGCGCGTATTGAAGACGCAGCCGGACGGGGGCGACATATGCGAGGGCAATTCGCCCTTGATCAGCCGCGGTTCGCGGCCTTTTTCGACGGTCGGATCGGGAACAGGCGCCGCATCCAGCAGCACCTTGGTGTAGGGATGCAGCGGTTCATCGTACAGCGTATCGCGGTCGGCCACTTCCATGACGCGGCCGAAATACATGACGACGACCCGCATCGAGATATGCCGCACCACGGCAAGGTCATGGGCGATGAACAGATAGGCGAGGCCGAGACGGCTCTGCAGGTCTTCCAGCAGATTGATGATCTGTCCCTGAATCGAGACGTCCAGCGCCGACACCGCTTCGTCGCACACGATGAAGGACGGCTCCATCGCAAGCGCCCGCGCGATACCGACGCGCTGACGTTGACCGCCCGATAATTGGTGCGGATAGCGCGCCGCCATTTCCGGCCGCAGGCCGACCTGTTCCAGCAATTGCGCGACCCGCGCATCCTCGGCGCGCCGGTCCGGCACCAGACGATAAACGTGCAGCGGCTCGGCGATGATCTGCCCGCCCGTCATGCGCGGATTGCGCGAGGAATACGGATCCTGGAAGATCACCTGGATCTTGCGGCGGATCGCCTTCATTTCCGCAGCATTGGCTGCCGACAGGTCGCGGCCCTCGAAGCGCAATTCGCCGCCACTGGGTTCTTCCAGCCGAAGGATCAGTCGTCCGACCGTGGTCTTGCCGCAACCGGATTCGCCGACAAGGCCGAGCGTTTCGCCAGGCATGATGTCGAAGGAGACATCCTGCACCGCACGCACGACGCCGCCTTTGCCGCGCAGCCCGCCATGAATCTGGAAATGCTTGGTGAGGTTGCGCACCGACAATAGCGGTTCGCCGGTCTTGCTGTCGCTGAATTGCTTCGCCGAATCCGCCGCTGCCCAGACGATCTTGCCTTCGGCGATCTCTTCGTGGCGATGGCAGCGCGACAATCCGTCGGTGTCGGTGCGCAGCAATTCCGGCTCGGTCTCGCAGATCGCGATCTTGTAGGGACAGCGCGGTGCGAAGCGGCAGCCGGGCGGGGGCGAGGCGGCGTTGGGCGGAAGGCCCTCGATGGTCTCCAGCCTGCGGCCGCGCGGCCGGTCGAGCCGCGGCACCGAGCGCAACAGGCCCATCGAATAGGGATGGCGCGGGCGGTGAAACACGTCGTCTGCGTCGCCCTCCTCGACGAGGCGCGAGGCATACATGACGATCACCCGG
>JAEVZN010000268.1 GCA_023392205.1 Pseudomonadota bacterium | reverse complement strand
CGACGATTTTGTCGCCGCCCTGGGCGATATTTTCGAGCATGCGTCCTGGGTGGCGGAAAAGGCGGCCGCCGCCCGCCCCTATCCCAGCGTGACCGCCCTGCACGACGCGATGGTCGCCGCGGTGCGGTCCGCATCGCCGGACGACCAGTTCGCCTTCATCCGCGCGCATCCCGAACTCGGCTCGAAGGTCCGGCGCCGCGACATCACCGCCGACTCGCAGGCCGAACAGGGGGCGCTCGGCCTCGACCGGCTGAGCGATGAGGAATTTCTGCGCTTTTCAACGCTGAATGCGGCCTATGCCGAAAAATTTGGCTTTCCGTTCGTCATCTGCGTGCGCCGCCATACGCGGGACTCGATCCTTGCGCGTTTCGAGCAGCGGCTCGACAACGACCTGGACACCGAGCGCCGCACCGCACTGGACGAGATCGCGCTGATTACCCGCCTGCGGCTGGCGTCGAAGGTGGACGGGCCCGGAAAGCCGAAGACGGACGGACGAATCTCGACCCATGTGCTCGACAATGTCACCGGCAAACCGGCACAGGGCGTGGCGGTCGCCCTCTATGAGGTGGGCAAATCCGCCCGTGCGCTGCTGACCGAATCCGTCACCAATGCAGATGGCCGGACCGATGCCCCGCTTGTTGCGGGCGGCCCGGTCCGGATCGGAACCTATGAACTCGTCTTTCAGGTCGCGGAATATTTCGCAGCCCAGGGGACCGCGACGGCCGCGCCGCCCTTCCTGTCGGCGGTGCCGCTACGTTTTTCAGTCGCCGAGCCGGAGGCGCATTATCACGTGCCGCTGCTGGTTACGCCCTGGAGCTATGCCACCTACAGAGGAAGCTGACATGACCCGTCCTGCGATGCCGATCCCGTTCGTTGCGGCCGCGTGGCTTGCCGTCGCCGCGGCCGCTTTCGCAGCACCCGCGCAGGCACAGAATTTTTCCATCCCCGCCGATCCGCAATGGTCGGTGCCCAATGTCGGTGCGCTGCCCTATGACGACAAGGGAATGCTGATCCGGCGCGGCCGCGACCTCGTCACCGCCACGCCCGCACATATCGGCCCGGCGGTCGCGGACGTTTCAAAGCGCTATGCCGGCAACAATCTCGCCTGCTCGAATTGCCACCTGAATGCGGGCACCAAGAAATTCGGAATTCCGCTCTGGGGACTGGAGGGGCTGTTTCCGCAATATTCCTTCGAGGCCGGCAAGGAGATTACCATCGAGGATCGCGTCAATGCCTGTATGCAGCGCTCGATGAATGGCAAACCCCTGCCCGTCGATGCGCCGGAGATGACGGCCTTTGTCGCCTATATCGACTTTCTCTCGACCGGCGCGACGCGCGGCGAAAAGCTGAGCGGGCTCGGTTCGGGGCAGATGCCCGAACTCGATCGCGCCGCAGATCCGGTGCGCGGCGAGAAAATCTATGCAAGCACCTGCGCGGTCTGCCATGCGACGAACGGGCTTGGCGTGCTGCGCAGTCCGCATCTTCCGAATTTCGGTTATCGCGTGCCGCCCCTCTGGGGCCCGGACAGCTTCAACGATGCGGCCGGCATGGGGACATTGATCACCATGGCCAATTTCGTACACTTCAACATGCCAAACGGCACGAGCTACGATCATCCGCGGGTCACACAGGAGGATGCGTGGGACGTCGCGGCCTATGTGATCTCACAACCGCGGCCGCGTTACGCGGCGCGCGACAAGGATTTCCCCGACCTCCTGCACAAGCCGGTCGACAGCCCGTATGGCCCTTATGCTGACGGCTTCAGCCAGAAGCAACATATGTACGGGCCCTTTGCACCGATCCGGGCGGAGCTTGAGAAGCTTAAGGCGCAGCAGAAAAAGAACTGACGCCTGCACCGATTCCGGTGCTGTCCGGATGCGATGACGTATAGGCTGCCGGGACAAAACACGTCCGGCGTCAGGGAGATACGTCAAATGCATCATACCGCCCGGTTGATCCTGGCACTCGTGCTCGGTCTTTTCACGTCCGCCGCCGCAAGCGCGCAGACGCTGTTCACCGATGTTCGTATCTTCGATGGCAAAAGCGGCGCGCTGTCAGCGCCCTCGCATGTGCTCGTCAAGGGCAACATCATCGAGCGGATCTCGACGGCGCCGATATCCGCTGACGCCGCAACAACCGTGATCGACGGGGGCGGCCGCACGCTGATGCCTGGCCTGATCGATGCGCACTGGCACACGATCCTTGTGCGTCCCACCGCGCAACAAGCAATTACGGGCGACGTCGGCTACGTCAATATTCTCGCCGCACTGGAGGCCACGGACACGCTGATGCGCGGCTTTACCACCGTCCGCGATCTCGGCGGGCCTGCCTTCGGATTGAAACAGGCGATAGACCAGGGACTGGTTGCCGGTCCCCGCATTTATCCGTCGGGTGCCATGATCACCGTGACAAGTGGGCACGGCGACTTCCGTCAGACCTTTGAAATTCCGCGTGCAATCGGCGGACGGCTGAGCCGCATGGAAGAGATCGGCGGCGCGATGGTCGCGGACAGTCCCGACATGGTGCGGATGCGGGTGCGCGAGCAGCTCATGCTCGGAGCAACGCAGATCAAGCTCACCGCCGGCGGCGGCGTCTCCTCGCCGCACTCACCGATCGATGTTTCGACTTTCACCGAGGCCGAGCTGCGCGCCGCCGTCGAAGCCGCCGAAAATTGGGGGACCTATGTGACGGTCCACGCCTACACGTCCGCCGCGATCCAGCGCGCGATCTCGGCAGGGGTCAAAGTCATCGACCATGCGCATCTGATGGATGAAGCCACCGCGAAGATGATGGCAGACAAAGGCATATGGCTCAGCATCCAGCCGTTCCTCGACGATGAGGATGCAGTCCCGTTTCCGCCCGGCTCGATCCAGCATTACAAGAAGGCGCAAGTCGTGGCTGGAACCGACCGTGCCTATGGTTTTGCGAAGAAGTTCGGGATCAAAACCGCTTTCGGCACCGACATCCTGTTTTCGCCGCAACTTGCCGGCCGGCAGGGCGCGATGCTCGCCAAGATGACGCGCTGGTACACACCTGCGGAGCTGCTGCGGATGGCGACCTCCGGCAACGCCGACATGCTCGCCTTGTCGGGACTGCGCAGCCCCTATCCCGGCAAGCTCGACGTGGTCGAGGAAGGCGCGCTTGCCGATCTGATCCTGGTCGACGGCAATCCGTTGGACAACATCCAACTCATCGCCGACCCCGTGAAATCATTTTTTGTCATCATGAAAGACGGGACGGTGGTCAAAAATCTGACACCGCGATAGAACCACGCCCCGCGACTGCACGAAGCGACATGACGAAACGTCAACCGAGGAAGCGATGATCGATCTTTACACCTGGACGACCCCGAATGGCCGCAAGGTTTCTATCGGGTTGGAGGAATTCGGCCTGCCCTACAAGGCGCATGCGATCGACATCTCCAAGGACGAGCAATTCGCGCCGGACTTCCTGAAGATCTCGCCGAACAATCGCATCCCAGCCATTGTCGATAACGACACCGGAATCTCTCTGTTCGAATCCGGCGCGATCCTTATCTATCTGGCGGACAAGACCGGCAAGCTGATGCCGAAGGACGGCGAAGCTCGCTATCGCGTCATCGAGTGGTTGATGTGGCAGATGGGCGGCGTCGGCCCGATGCTCGGCCAGGTGCATCACTTCGTTAAATATAACAAGGGCAAGTCCGCCTATGCCGAGGAGCGCTATGCGAAGGAAGCCCAGCGCCTTTATGGTGTGCTGGACCGGCGGCTCGAGGGACGCGATTTCCTCGCCGGCGATTACTCGATTGCCGATATCGCCACCTGGCCGTGGATTTCCCGCTTTGAGTGGCAGGAGATCGACCTGAACAAGTTTCCGAACGTCAAACGCTGGTACACCGCGATTGCGCAGCGGCCGGCGGTCCAGCGCGGCTACAAGCAGCCCAAGGA
>JAEVZN010000181.1 GCA_023392205.1 Pseudomonadota bacterium | reverse complement strand
GTCCTCGATGTCTTCAAGAAACCCGGGCTTGTTGAGGTTCAACGCCAGAACCCGGAATTCGGCGCGGCCCTTGCGTGCCTTCGGTTGCGCCGGCAGCGGTCTGACGCACATCGCCAAAATCCGTGCGGCCAGCCGTGGCTGACGCCAGCGCGCCAGCAGATGCAGCGCCGGGTAGAGGATGAATTTAATCCGCATCGCTGTGGCCTGGACAGGCTGGACCGAATATCATCTCAGGAGCCAACGATCTCGCGCTTGATCGCAGTATAGGCGCGGCTGGAGGCCTGACCGTCGTCGTTACCGACCCAATGGCGCAATATTTTCTGCACGCTCGGCGACAATTCCATTGGCGTGACCAGCGGGCGTTCTGCATGGCGACTCACGAGGGTCTGAAGCTCCTCCGGCGTGTCCGCGTATTCGACCGCATCGCCGAGATCGATGACGAATTTTCGCAGGTCCGGGTCGATTGCCTCGCCGAAGCGCGGAACGACCACAGGCTTGCCGAGCGCCAGCGCTTCCAGCAGCCCCGTGGTATTGAAACCGACAACCACGCGGCTCGCCGCCATCGGCGCGAATGCATCTCCACCGGTGACGATGTGGAGGTTGGCAGGCGGCTCGCTGTCGACCGCCTGAAATAACTGAAGCAACTCTTCGTTCTGGCGGGTGATGCCCTTGGTCTTCGCGGTGATGTCGATGTCTGGCCGCTTGCGCGCAAGGTCGAGCATGGCGCGGTGTGTGTCGGCGCAGAACTGCCCCCAATCCTTGCTCAGTCCCGACTCGACCGGGATCTTGTCGGAGCGCGAGAACGAGAAGAACATCGCCCGGGCCGGACCGCCGGCCGCTTCAGGCCCGGCATGCTCGCGCCGCCAGCGATGCAGACGGTCCAGGCGCGGCATGCCGACGATCTCGACGCGGTCCGGGCTGACGATTCCGCTTTCGAGTTCGAGATCGCGTTCCATCTCGTTGTAGACGAGAATTCGCCGTCCCCCGAACGGGCCGCGCCCGTCTTTGTAGATCTGCCGCCAGATTTGCCGCCGTTCCTCAGTGGCGGCATTCAAGTTCTCCTTCTGCACAATAATGAAGGGTGTGCCCTGCTGCTCAAGGGCAAACGCCATTTCGCGCTGAATGCAATAGCCGAAATTGGCGGAGATGACCGCGTCGATCGGCGCTATCGCTTGATGGCGCCGCCACACCGCGGCGAGGAATTTCCGGTACCGCGGCTTGGTCGCCTCGATCGCGGGATCGTTGGTCACATAGGCATCGTGCCTGAGCGAGGTGTCGAGCAGCACATCGGCCATGGGCCGGATCGCGTAATGTGGCCAGGTCACAAGTTCGAACGTCGTATCCTCGCGGAAGATCTCTTGGATGTCGCGGAAAAACTCGTCCTTGCCGGAATTCAGAACCAGGATCCGATGCGATCTGCGCTCGATCTCTGATTTCGATCTGCGAACTAGCGGTTTTGGCATAGTTGCGAGAACGCGTGCCGCCAGCCAGGGAATCCGCCAACGCGCGGCGAATTCAAGCATTTTCTTGAGCGTGTCTTTGTGCCGCAAGACCGCAAGGAGCGAAGCCTTGTAGCGTTTCAGTCGACGTATCATCAGTTGGTTCCAGGCCGCATGGCTGTCGTTGAACGACCATAATGCTCCACGATTGCCAGCTTTTTATCCAGTCGCCCTTGTTCCGAGGGCCCCGTCCGAAGTTTTCGAATTCTGCCGAGGGCCAAGATTATGTCCTTTACGCATTCTCGAGATTTCGCTCCGGACAGCAGCCGAGACGCGTTGTCCCGCCGCACCGTCATCATTGCCGACCCATTGTCGCAGTGTGTCCAGCGAGATCGCCGGGAGTTCTTCTGCCGGCTCGGTCCAAGTATCTAGATGGCGGTGCATCGCGCGGCTGAGGTCGTCGGGCGACGAGGCTTTCTCCACCGCCTCGCCAAGGTCGATCACGAGGTCGCGCATCGCCGGATCGCGCGCTTCCGCGAAGTCGGGCACAATCACGGGTTTACCCGCCGCCAGCGCTTCCAGAAGAGCCGTCGAGTTGAACCCGACGACGGCCCGACTTTGGCCGATTAGGCCGATCGGATCTCCGCCCGTCACGATCTCGAAATTGAAGGGCAGTGTGTCCGCAGTTTCGCCCAGCATTTTCAGAATTTCTTCGAGACGAACCGATTGCGGCTTGGTCTTCATCACAATCCGGGCGTCGGGCCGGGATCGTGCGAGATCGACGATGGCGCGATATGTGCCTTCGCAAAGTTTGTCCCAGTTGCGCCGGCTCCATTCTTCGTCGCTCTCCATCCGCAAACGTGCGCTGGACACGCGCTCGGTGGCGGTCAGCTTTTCCCGCTTCCAGAACGCAAAAAACAGGACCAGAGGTGCAGGCTGTTTGCCCTGCGCAAAGAGTCTGCTGCGCATGCGGTGGGCACGGTCCAGACGCGGCATGCCGGTGCCTGTGACATCCGCCGCATCGGCAACCCCGCTCGACACCTGCAATTCCCGTTCAGTCTCGCTGTAGACAAGGATCTTGCTGCCCTCGAAGCGTCCACGTTTGCGGTAGATCGGTTGCCAATACTTGACCCGGCCGGGGCTTTTCACATTCTCCTTGTGCAAGGCAATGAAAGGTGTGCCCGCAGCGTCCAGCGCGGCTGCGAATTCGCGCTGATTGTAATAGCCGTAATTCGCCGTCAACACCGCATCGATTCTCTTGTGGCGATTGACATGCGACCACAGCGCGGAAAGGAAATTGCGATACCGCAGTTTGGACGCCACGATATGCGGATCGTCGGAATCGTATCTCTTGTTGCTCAATTCGGGAGCGAGCAGGGCAGCGGAGAACGAGGTCAGGGCGTAGGTCGGCCAGCTCACCAGTTCAAAATCCTCCGCACCGGCGAAGCTCGCAGCGATGTCTTCCTGGAAGCCGGGCTTGTTCAGGTTGAGGATCAGGACTCGATAGCGCGGGGCCGACGGTGCGGGCAGGCCGGGGACCGGCTCGAGGCTGTGGGCCAGGAGCCAGGCCGCAAAACGCGGACGGTCCCGGCGCGCGGCGATGCGCAGCAGCCATTTCTGTAAGGTCTTGAGCCGGAAGGCCATGGCGCTAGTTGACGCGCGCCGGCTTCGGGGTCAGCACGTCCAGGATTGCCTGATGCACGCGCGCACCGGCCGCGCTGTCCGGATTCCCAACCCAGTATTCCAGAACGCGTGAAACGGAATCGTCGAGGCACTCAGGCACATCGCGCGGGTTGTCGATAAAGTCCGACACCATGCGGATCAGTTCGTCCTCGGACTTGGCGTAAGTCGCGGCGTCGCCCAGGTCGATGATGTTATCTCGCATCGTGTCATCC
>JAEVZN010000139.1 GCA_023392205.1 Pseudomonadota bacterium | reverse complement strand
TTGCACTACTGCGCTAAATGTCAATTTTGGCTCAAATCGCACTTACAAGTCTCAAATTTTGTGATTTAATCTGTCATCGGAAGCAAAAATTGGATCATCCCCACGCCGACGCCAGGAGGATGCCATGGGACTTCTCGAAGGCGAACTGGGAACCGCCGACCCGCTTGGTTTTCTGGAGAAAAAAGCCGCAGCGGGAATCTGGATTCTGGATTATCCGACACGTCGCATGACCTGGTCGGATGGCTTCTACGCCTTGCTCGGCGTGAAACCAGGTAGCATCGAACCCTCCTACGCAGCTATCGTGGATCTGATGCATCCCGACGACAGGCGCTCATCGGGAGAGTTTGACCGGATCGTCGGCGAAGGACTGCCGCTGGACCGCGAGTTGCGCATCATCCAGCCGGACGGAAAGCTGCGGTGGATTTCGAGCCGCACCGAGGTTCACCTGAACAAGGCTGGCGTGCCGACCCGAGCTTTGGGCGTCGCACTCGATGTCACGCAACAGCGTGAGATCGAGCTTGCCAAGGATGCGGCGGAAGCCCGCTTCCGTGCGCTGGTGACAGCAACCGAATCGTTTGTCTGGACCGCCGATGCCGACGGCAACATTCTCGACATCCGCAACTGGCGCGAACTGCGCGGCGAGAATCCGACCGGGCTTTTGGGCTCCCGCTGGATCGATCTCGTGCATGAGGAAGATCGGCAGCGCACGATATCCGAATGGGACGCCGCTGTCCGAATGAAGCAGCCCTATTCCGTCGAACACCGCGTCCGTCAGCCCGACGGGGAATACCTGTGGATGCTGTCCAGGGCGGCACCGATCATGCTCGAAACGGGCACGGTGCGCGAATGGGTCGGGATATCGGCCGACATTCACGACACCAAAGTCTGGCCGGCGGCTCCCGCCTCGGATCGCGGACTTATCACAGGCGCCCAGATCCGGGCGGCCCGCGGAATCGTCAACTGGTCGGTACGCGAATTGTCGGCGGCGTCGTCGGTATCGAGTTCCACCATCCGCCGGCTGGAGGAACTCCAGGGGCCCCCCGCCGCGCCCGAGCCGGCTTTGGCCGCGATCGAGGACGCGCTGACAAAAGCAGGTGTGGAATTCCTGTTCCCGCCGACTGGAAAGCCGGGGGTCCGTCCGGCCTGAGCGTTGCGGCCTGACATTATTATCCCGACCAATTATCCGCCGATGCGCAAACCGGATGCTGCATCGCGGAACGCGACGGCCCGTGGTCACTTAGCTTCCGGGGAGCAGAAAACCGCTTCAGGAGCAGATCATGGCAAAGATTTCCGGCAAGAAAGTCCTCATTGTGGCGACACACGGCTTCGAACAGTCGGAACTGGAAGTTCCGCGCGACCAGCTCAAGGCGGCAGGTGCCGTCGTCCACATCGCCTCACCCGAATCCGGCGAGATCAAGGGTTGGGACGAGAAGGACTGGGGCCGTCCGGCCAAGGTCGACCGCAGTTTGAAGGACGTCAGCGCGAAGGATTACGACGCCCTGGTCCTGCCCGGCGGCCAGATCAATCCGGATGTCCTGCGGATCGATCAGGACGCGTTGAAGCTGGTCCGGGATTTCTTCAACCAGAAGAAGGTCGTCGCCGCGATCTGCCACGCCCCATGGCTGCTCATCGAGGCTGGCGTCATTGAGGGCCGCAAGGTCACGTCCTACAAGTCGATCAAGACCGACGTCATCAATGCCGGCGGCATCTGGGAAGACGAGGCGGTCGTGGTCGACGAAGGGCTCGTCACCTCGCGCAATCCCGGCGATCTGGACGCCTTCTGTGGCAAGATCATCGAGGAGATTTCGGAAGGGCGCCATACCCAGCGCAGTGCCGCCTGACCCATGCGCGTCAGGAGTGCCGTTTTCAGATCGTAACGGCACTCCACGCCATTTTACTGATTAAATCGGCGGAGATTTAATGTTTTATGACCGTTATTATGCATTACATGCATAGCTGCATCGCAACATAAACTCTGTTGCAGCGCACCATCCCTGATTATCTTCGCTGCAGAATCAATTGGCATTCTGCCTGATCTACCAAAGGGATGACCCCCATGTTTCTCTCTCACTTCTTCCGCTTCCTGCGGCAGTGGCGCGCGTACGGCGACAGCCTGCAAGAGCTGTCCCGTTTGGGCGATCGTGAACTCGCCGATATCGGTCTGCACCGGTCGGATATCCCGCGCGTGGCGTGGGAAAATGCCGAGCGCGTCGGCTGAGCCACCTCGAAATCCTGATGAATGCGCCCGCCTCCGGCGGGCGTTTTCATATCCGATTGCCCCGAAGGGCGGCATCGCCTAGCTAGTCACGCATGACGGCAATCGCACCTGTTCATGTGATCGGCGGCGGACTGGCCGGCTCCGAAGCGGCCTGGCAGACAGCCAGTGCGGGGGTGCCTGTTATCCTGCACGAGATGCGCCCGGTCCGTGGTACGGCGGCGCACCAGACGCCGGCGCTGGCTGAACTCGTCTGCTCCAACTCCTTCCGATCCGACGATGCGGACACGAATGCGGTCGGCCTGTTGCACGCGGAAATGCGCAAGCTCGGCTCCCTGATCATGCGGATGGCCGATGCCCATCAGGTCCCGGCCGGCGGCGCATTGGCGGTCGACCGGCACGAGTTCGCCGGCGCGGTCACCCGCGAGATCGAGGCGCATCCACTGATCACCGTGTCACGCGAGGAGGTCGACGGACTTCCGCCGCAGGACTGGGACAATGTGATCGTGGCAACGGGCCCCCTCACCTCGCAGGCTCTCGCGCAAGCCATCCGGCAGACCAGCGGCGAAGACGCGCTGGCCTTCTTCGATGCGATTGCGCCGATCGTGCATCGCGACTCCATCGACATGACTGCGGCGTGGTTTCAATCGCGCTACGACAAAACCGGCCCGGGCGGCTCCGGCGCCGACTACATCAATTGCCCGCTCAGCCGCGCGCAATACGAAGCCTTCGTGCAGGGTCTGGTCGAGGCCGACACCGCGTCCTTCCACGAATGGGAAGCCGACACGCCGTATTTCGAGGGATGCCTTCCGGTCGAGATCATGGCCAAGCGCGGCCCGGAGACCCTGCGGCACGGACCGATGAAGCCGGTCGGGCTGACCAATCCTCACAGGCCGGATGAGAAGCCTTATGCGGTGGTGCAACTCCGGCAGGATAACCGGCTGGGCACGCTCTATAACATCGTCGGCTTTCAGACAAAGCTGAAGCATGGCGAACAGGTCCGGCTGTTGCGCATGATCCCAGGTCTTGAGCAGGCCGAATTCGCGCGGCTCGGGGGGCTGCATCGCAACACCTATCTGAATTCCCCGAAGCTTCTGGATGAATGGCTGCGCCTGAAGGCGATGCCGCGCCTGCGCTTTGCCGGGCAGATCACCGGCTGCGAGGGCTATGTGGAATCGGCAGCCATCGGGCTGCTGGCCGGACGCTTCGCTGCGGCCGAAAGGCTGGGCGAGACTGCGGTCGCGCCACCGCCGACAACAGCGCATGGGGCCTTGCTTGGACA
>JAEVZN010000100.1 GCA_023392205.1 Pseudomonadota bacterium | reverse complement strand
GCCTGGAACAGCGGCAGATCCTCGAAGCCGCGCATGGTCTTGCCGCGGCCTTCCGCCTCAAGTTCGGCCAGCACCACCCTGGCGCGCGCGATCACCGATGGCGGCAGACCGGCAAGCTTCGCCACCTGGATGCCATAGGAGCGGTCGGCCGCGCCCGGCATCACCTCATGCAGGAACACGACATCGCCCTGCCATTCCTTGACGCGCATGGTGGCGTTGTGAATGCGCGGTAGCTTGGCGGCGAGCGCTGTCAGCTCGTGGAAATGCGTGGCGAACAGCGCGCGGCAGCGATTGCTCTCATGCAGATGTTCGACACTGGCCCACGCGATCGAGAGACCATCGAAGGTCGCCGTACCGCGTCCGATCTCGTCGAGGATCACCAGCGCGCGCGGCCCGGCCTGATTGAGGATGGCGGCGGTCTCCACCATCTCCACCATGAAGGTCGAGCGTCCGCGCGCCAGATCATCGGCCGCACCCACGCGCGAAAACAGCCGGTCGACAATGCCCATCCGTGCCGACCGCGCCGGCACATAGGAGCCCATCTGCGCGAGAATGGCGATCAGCGCATTCTGGCGCAGGAAGGTGGATTTGCCGGCCATGTTCGGACCGGTCAGCAGCCAGATGCGGCCCGCGGAATCCGTACCCGGGGCCGACAGCTCGCAATCGTTGGCGATGAACGGCTCCGACAAGGCCTGCTCCACCACCGGATGGCGGCCACCCTCGATCGCAAATTCGAGCGAATTGTCGATGACGGGCCGCACGTAATCGCGCTCGACCGCGAGATGCGCGAGCGACGCGGCGACATCGAGCGCGGCCAACGCCTCGGCCGCCGCCTTGATCTGCGCACCGGCCGCATTCACCTGCATGGCCAGCGCTTCGAAAATCTCAAGCTCAAGGCCAAGCGCCCGGTCGGCGGCACTGACGATTTTCGCTTCCAGTTCGCCGAGTTCTGCCGTGGTGAAACGCACCTGCCCGGCCAGTGTCTGCCGATGGATGAAGCGCGCATTGAAGGGGGCAGCCATCAGCTTGTCGCCGTGCTGCGCGGTGACCTCGACAAAATAGCCGAGCACATTGTTGTGCCGGATCTTCAAAGCCCGCAACGCGGTCTCGTCGGCATAGCGAGCCTGCAATTGCGCAATCACCTTGCGCGCGGTGTCGCGCAAGCCCCGCGTCTCATCGAGCGTCGCGTCATGACCTGCGCGCACAAAACCGCCATCGCGCTTGAGGGCTGGTAATTCATCGGCCAGCGCGGATTGCAGCAATTGCAACAGTGACGACGGCGGTTGCCTCAATGCCGCGATGGCCTGAGCAATCTCCACCGGCAGGGGGGCAGACGTGGGCCAGATCTGCGCCAGTGCAAAGGCCGCCGAAAGCCCGTCGCGGATGACGGCCAGATCGCGCGGTCCGCCACGGCCGACCGCCAGCCGTGAAAGCGCGCGCGCCAGATCGGGCGCCGCCTTCAGGCGTCCGCGCACGTCGTTGCGCAAGACGCTCTCGTCGACGAAATAGCTCACGGCATCCAGCCGCCGGCCAATGACATCCGGATCGGTCAGGGGTGCGGCAAGCCTTTGCCCCAGCAAGCGCGAACCGGCGGCGGTAACGGTCCGGTCGATGACCGAGAGCAGCGAACCGCGCCGGTCGCCGGACATGGTGCGCATCAATTCGAGATTGGCGCGCGTCGCCGCATCGATGGCGAGCGTCGCGCCCTCACGCTCCCGCACCGGCGGCGACAGAGGCGGACGCTTGCCGAATTGCGTGCGCTCCACATAGGTGACGCAGGCCGCCGCGGCCGTAAGTTCGAGGCGCGACAATTCCCCGAAACTGTCCGACGTGGCGACGGCGAAATAGGAGGACAGTCGCCTCTCGGCGGTGGCGCCGTCGAACACATCGCGGGTGAGCGGCACCACATGCTCGAAACCGCGCAGCAATGGCGCGATCCCGGCATCCGAATAGAGCGCATCGGACACAAGTATCTCACCGGGTTCGACGCGCGCGATCTCTGCGGCAAGCTGACCGCTCTCGCATTCGCTCACCCGAAATTCGCCGGTCGAGATGTCGATCCAGGCGAGCGCGAAGCGGTCGTCCGCACCGTCGGAAGAATTGCGTCCGCGCGCCAATGCCAGAAGGTAATTGTTGCGCCGCGCATCGAGCAGCGTGTCTTCCGTGAGCGTGCCGGGCGTGACCAGCCGCACCACGCCGCGCTGCACGACACTCTTGGCGCCGCGCTTCTTGGCTTCTGCAGGGTCTTCGAGCTGTTCGCAGACTGCGACGCGATGCCCGAGCGCGATCAGGCGATGTAGATATTCCTCCGATCGCTCGACCGGCACGCCGCACATCGGGATATCCTGACCCAGATGCTTGCCGCGCTTGGTCAGCACGATGTTCAGCGCGCGCGAAGCGATCTCGGCATCGTCGAAGAACAATTCGTAGAAATCCCCCATCCGGTAGAACAGGAGACAATCGGGATTGGCTGCCTTGATCTCGGTGAATTGCTCCATCATCGGCGTGACGCGCGTCACGTCGGCACCGGCGGAGGGTCTTGCGGCGGCAGGGCCATCGCCGGTTCCGGCCATCGATTTCGGGGTTTCCGCGTCCATCGGCGGCAAGCTAGCAGAACCAACATCAGAAAACGAAATCGCCGGGGCAGGCCCGGCGAGTCTTCAACATGATCGGCACATCCGGCGCTCCGTCACCCTGAGGCGGCCGGCAAAGCCGGCCCTCGAAGGGCGACGGCCCCGTTCCCGTTCGCGCATCCTTCGAGGCGCTCTCGCTGGCGACGCAAACGCGCCAGCGAGGATCGCACCTCAGGATGACGGTGCGCGCGGCAATTCACTTCACAAACGTCTTGCCGGTGATGCGCTCGAGATTCTTGTAATAGACCTTGTCGAGGTCGTCCTTGGGCATCCCGTATTCGTCGAGGATGCGCAGGGTTTCGCGGATATACATCGTGCCCTTTTCCGGATCGAACGGGCAGTCGGACGCGAAGATCACCTTGTCGAAATCGAAGAAGCCGAAGCCGAGCTTCATCGCGCCTTCGGAGGTGAAGGTCGCCGTATCCGGATAGAAGTCGTGCTTGAAATAATCGAGCGGACGCTTCTTCAGCTTCTTCAGCAGCGCGCCGTAATCCTCATCCGAGGTGCGCGAGCCGAGCTGATCCCAGCCTGGACCGACGCGGCCTTCCAGCGTCGGCACGATCGATCCGAAATGATGCACGATGACTTTCAGCTTCGGATGATCGTCCATGATCTGTGAGAACACGAGCCGCGACATCATCGCCGCCGTCTCATAGGCCCAGCCGAACGCCCACCAGATCTCGTAGAGCGATTTCTTCTCGTCCTGGTAATCGGGGAAATTCGCGCCGCGCGCCGGATGCGTCCAGATCGGCTTGTCGAGCTTTTCCATCGCCGCGAAGAAGGGGCGGAATTCCGGGCGGTCGAGCGGCTTGCCGCCGACATTGGTGAAGATCTGCGTGCCGCAGGCGCCAAGATCCTTGATCGCGCGCTCGGTTTCGGCGACGCCGGCATCCTTTGCGGTCAGCGGCGTCTGCGCGATGAAGCCCGCGAAATGGTCCGGATATTTCTGGCAAAGCTCCGCCATGCCGTCATTGCCGATCTTGGCATATTCCATCGCCAGATCCGGATCGCCGCGCGACACCTGTTCGAGCGTGGGCGCGGCCAGCGAAATCACCTGCTTGTAGTCCGGGAAGGAGTCGATGATCTTCAGCCGCACATCGAGGTCGTGCAAAGCGGGGATATTTGTGACGCGCTTGCCGATATCCGGCAGGCCGCTCGCCAGTAACTTGTCGAAATAGGCTTTCGGGAAGAAATGATTGAAGGCGTCGATGCGCATGCGCGTTCCTTTGGCTGACATTCAGGGTGTGACTAGTAAGGAGTGATGACGTTGAGCAGCACCTGCTTGCCGCCTTGCACGGCCTCGCGGGCGCGGGCAAGGGCTGCGGGCACGTCTTCGGGCCGTTCGATGCGTTCGCCGTGACCGCCCTGCGCGGTGACGAATTCATCGAAGGGCGGCGAGGGATCGAGATCGGCGAAGAAGCGGCCGTCATCCTCGCCGGCCGCGCCGTCCTTGAACATCGACAGGGTGGCGCGGCGCACCGCGCCGTAGCGGCTGTTGTTGTAGACGATGGACAGGACCGGCAGCCTGAACTTTTCCTGCATCCAGTGCGCGACCGTGGGATTGCCGAACATGTAGCTGCCGTCGCCGAGCGTTGCCACGATCAGCTTGTCCGGCGCAGCGAGCTTGGCGCCGATGGCCGCGCCCAGTCCCCAGCCGAGCCCGCCGGCCGGTCCGAGCGCGAAGAAGGTCTCCGGCTTTTCGCGCGGGCAATGCGCGATGGAGAGCGGATATTCGTTGAAGATCACGGCGTCCTCGCCGAACGCCTCGCCGATACAATGACTGAGATAATGCGGGGTGATCCGGTCGGATACGCCCTGCGCCTCTTTCGCAACCTGCGCCGCGCGTGCTTTTGTATTTTCCGCAGCCTCCCTGCGGCGCGATGCGATGGCCCTCTCCATGCCGGACCGATGCTGTTCAAGCGCCCGGTCCAGCGCCTCGAACGCATTCGCCGCGCGGGCGGTGATCGCAAGGTCGCTCGGGAAGCTGCGCATCGGATAGCGCTGATAGACCGTATCCTCGCCGATATGCGCGACCTTGCAGCCGGGCTTCATGGTGTCGAGATGCGGATACCAGGGCACGTCGCATTCGACATTGACAATGAGATCGCTGCCGGGAAGCAGCGGCCCGGAATCGTAACCCGCATGCATCGGATGACTGGCCGGCAGCGTCACCACGCGCGCATTCTGCGCCACCACCGGCAATGCATAGCGCTCGGCGAGTTTGGCGAGGGCCGCGACGGCGCGTGGATCGCCATCGGTCGAGGTGACGATCAGCGGATTCTTCGCCTGCGCGATCCATTGCGCGAGCGTCGCGATCGCCTGCGGATCGGGATGGCCGAAGGCCGGCAATTGCCGCGGCGCGGAGGCAATCGTATCGGACACGGATGCGGCCAGCGGCTCGCGCGGCAGCACCAGATAGACCGGCCCGCGCGGCGCGGTCATGGTCATCTCATAGGCGCGCGCGGCCGCATCGGCGACCTGTTCGGGCACCTTGAGTTCGTAATCCCACTTCACCATTTCGCGCAGCATGCCGGCCTGGTCGAACATCTCCTGCGCCCAGTGAATGGAGCGGGTGCGCGAGCCGAAGCTGCCCTTCTCGGTGAATGGCGTGCGCCCGGCGCAAAGAATGAGCGGGGCGCGGTCGCGGGCCAGATTGGTGACATTGTTGACGGTATTTCCGGTGCCGACATTCACATGCACCATGACCGCCTGCGGGCGGCCGGTCATCAGATAGGCGCCATGCGCCATCGCCACCGCGAGATTCTCGTGCGGCACCAGCACCGGCTGCGGGTATTTCGCATTGCTGGTGCGGGCGCGGGTGAAGGCTTCCACAATCGGCGGAAAGTCCGTTCCGGGATTGGCGAAGAAATAATCGACGCCGTGATCGGCCAGCGTCTTGAGGAAGATCTCGGCGGCGATGGGCGATTGGGTGGCTTGCTGCTTTCCGGCCGGACCTGACATCACGCTTCCTCACCCGGTTTTTTTGTTCGTGGCCGCAATTGCGGGACGACGCCTGTTCCCCGGTCCGCGCTGGCGCCCGGACGAACGGCTCGATCGGCAGCCATCGTTTATCGGAGCCCCGGCGCGCTTACAACGCCGGGCGCGGCATGACGCCTATTCGGCGGCCACGCGGAAGGAGGAACGTGCATCCAGCTCGTCGAGGCATTTGGAGAGCGTCTCCCCCTCCGGGTCGCTCAAGGCCGCGATCCGGGCGCTGGCAATCCCGTCAATGGCGTCGCGCACATTGATCTCGCCGCGCAGGGCCGGTGCGATGACACGGCTTTCGATGATCTGAAAGTTGGTGCTGCCCCGCTTGTGGGTTGAGCCATAGCCCTTGATCAACCGCGCGCATTCGGCAATCTCCAGACCGAGCGCAGGCGAACGCCGTGCGCCCTCCGCAACCAGCCCCAGCCAATGCTCGATCTGCGCCTGCTCCTCCTGATAACGGAACATGCGCCGGCGCAGCGGGCGCAACTTGGCGAGCAGCCAGAAGCGCAGATAGCCGGTGACGGAGGTGGTGCTCACATACATGCCGACATGAACGCGGTCGAGCCAGCCGCGCTTCTCTGAGGCCGCGATGATCCGCCGCGCCAGCGAGGCCGGCAGCACCTGGCACATTTCCTCGATGCCGGGCTTGAGGAATTCGGTGACGTGATAGGGCTCGCCCGCCCTGGCGCCGAGTTCCTGCTCGATGCGCTGCATCCGCGCCGGATCGATCTTGGCCTCCGCCACCCGGATCAGATCCTCGAACGACATGCGCACGGCGAGATGGCGCGCGGTCTCCTGCAGCAATTTGCCGTCGCAATTGCCTTGCTGGTCCAGCGCGCGGATCGGCGCCAGCCGGTCGAGAAACAGCCGCGCATAGGCGTCGTCCTGAAAACGGGCGAGCCGGCGCACGCCCTCCACCAGCACGGCTTGCGCGGCCTGCGGCATGGTCGAGGCGATTTCGGCTTCGAGCGTGGCAAGATCGTTGCGCGGCTTCTCCGGACGCTTGCCGTCCGACGGGCGGCGAATCGCCGTGCGTTCGGACTTGGCCGCGGACAGGCCCGCGCGGAAGCCGCGCAGATTGGCATCCGCCGCCTTGCCCTCGGCGCGGATCGCCTGTTCGAAGGTCTCGACAGGCATCGGCAGGCGACCGCTGCCGGCAATGGCGCCCAGCATCACCGCATTGACCATTGCACCGGCCGATTTGGCGACCGCCTCCATGTCGAACAGCACGCGCTCCTGCGCATGTTTCTCGGCCGCGTCCAGCAGCCGCGTATCGTCGAAACGGCCGTCTCCCAGCGGGGTCTTCTCGTTGATGACGTAGAAGCGGCTGGTCGAGGAAATCAGAAGCGTGCGATCGGGCGTGCAGAAGCCATTGGCGATCGCGCGGCCGGCTTCCATGAATTCGCTGGACACCAGAAGGTCGATATCGCCGATGCCGGGCGACAAGGCGAGCACCGGACGGCGCGTGCCGAGCTCGGCATAGGTCTGCGGATAGATCTCTATGTAATACGTGGTCCCGCCGGTCCGCTGGGCGACGCCGGGAATCGATGTCGATTGCACCGGCAGCCCGAGCGAGGACGCCGCCGACACGATCCAGTTGGTGAGCACACCACCGCCTTCGCCACCCAGCGCTGCAATCAGGACAGTGACCGGGCGTTGC
>JAEVZN010000610.1 GCA_023392205.1 Pseudomonadota bacterium | reverse complement strand
TGGATTCCGGGCTCACGCGCGTCGCGCGTGCCCCGGAATGACAGGGACATGCGCACCGCCTTGTTCGACTTCGAACTGCCGCCCGAGCGCATCGCCCTCCGGCCGGTCGCACCGCGCGATGCGGCGCGGATGCTTGTCGTACGGCCGGGCGCGCAGCCGGAGCTTTCGGATCGTGTGGTGCGCGATCTGCCGGAGCTGCTGGAGCCTGGCGATGCGCTGGTGGTCAACGACACAAGGGTGATCCCGGCGCGGCTGTTCGGCCGCCGGATCGGCCGCGGCGAAGAGCCGAAGATCGAGGCCTTGCTGCACAAGCGGCTCGACGGATCGCGCTGGCGTGCTTTCGCGCGGCCGGGCAAGCGGCTGCAAGTGGGCGATATGGTGCGGTTCGGCGGCGACGGGGAAGCTTGCTTCCTCGAACAGCTCGATGCGCGTGTCGAGGAGAAGGGCGAGGGCGGCGAGGTGACGCTGGCCTTCACCTTTCATGGTGCGGTGCTGGACGAGGCCATCGCCGCGCGCGGATCCATGCCGCTACCGCCCTACATCGCCGGCAAGCGGCCGGCAGATGCGCGCGACGCGGAGGACTACCAGACCGTCTTTGCCGCGCAGGACGGCTCGGTCGCTGCACCGACGGCGGCCCTCCATTTCACGCCCGACCTGCTCGAACGGCTCGACGCCCGCGGTGTCGCGCTGCATCGGGTGACGCTGCATGTCGGCGCCGGGACCTTCCAGCCGGTCAAGGCGGAGGACATTTCCGGACACCGCATGCATGCCGAATGGGGCGAGGTGGAGCAGGCGACGGCGGACGCGCTGAATGCGGTGCGGGCCAGGGGCGGACGCATTGTGCCGGTCGGCACCACTTCGCTGCGGCTTCTGGAAAGCGCCGCAGACGAGAGCGGTCATATTCGCGCCTTCAGTGGCGACACCGATATCTTCATCGCCCCGGGTTATCGCTTCCGCGCAACCGACCTGATGATGACCAATTTTCATTTGCCGCGTTCGACCCTGTTCATGCTGGTTTCGGCCTTTGCCGGTCTCGACACCATGCAGCGCGCCTATGCGCATGCGATCGCCAGCCACTATCGTTTCTATTCCTATGGCGATGCGTGTCTGCTATGGCCGCAGCCGCGATGACCACGCCCTTCTCCTTCCATCTGATCGCCACCGACAAGGCCGCGCGGGCGGGGCGCGTGGTGACGGCGCATGGCGAATTCGCAACGCCGGCCTTCATGCCGGTCGGCACGCAGGCGACCGTCAAGGCCGTGGCGCCCGAAGAGATCGTGCGCACGGGCGCGGAAATCCTGCTCGCCAACACCTATCATCTGATGCTGCGGCCGGGACCGGAGCGGGTGGCGAAACTCGGCGGCCTGCATCGCTTCATGAACTGGAACAGGCCGATCCTCACCGATTCCGGCGGCTTCCTGGTGATGTCGCTGTCGCTATTGCGGCGCATCGACGAGAAGGCCGTGACCTTCCGTTCGCATCTGGACGGGGCGATGTACGAATTGTCGCCGGAACGTGCGGTGGAGATCCAGCGGCTGCTCGGCTCCGACATCGCGATGCAGCTCGACGAATGCATCCGGCTGCCCGCGACGCGCGAGGATATCGCACGCGCGATGGCGTTGTCGCTGCGCTGGGCGGAGCGCTGCAAGCGCGCCTTCGAGGGGGCGGCTGCCGGACATGCGCTGTTCGGGATCGTGCAGGGCGGCGACGATCCGGCTTTGCGCATCGAGAGCGCGCAGGCGCTGACCGACATGGATTTCCAGGGCTACGCAATCGGCGGACTTGCGGTCGGCGAGCCGCAGGACGTGATGCTTTCTATGATCGATGTGGTGGCACCGGCTCTGCCCGTTGATCGGCCGCGCTATCTGATGGGGGTCGGCACGCCCGACGACCTGATCGAGGCGGTGGCACGCGGCATCGACATGTTCGATTGCGTCATGCCCACGCGCAACGGCCGTCACGGGCTGGCCTTTACCCGGCACGGGCCGGTCAACCTGAAGAATGCCCGCCATGCCGAGGATCCGCGTCCGCTCGACGAACGGAGCGGCGATCCTGCGACCCGTACCTATAGCCGCGCCTATCTGCATCATCTGGTGAAGGCCAACGAGACGCTGGGCGCCATGCTGCTGTCGGCGATCAACCTGTCCTATTACCAGGCATTGATGCGCGGGGCGCGCGAGGCCATCGCCGCCGGGACCTTCGAAGCCTATCGGGCCGCCTGCAAACACGGGTGGGAGCAGGGCGATATCCCTTCGCGCTGACCCGGATTGCGATACGGGAACCAGCGGCTTGAATTTCCGGGCCAGAGGCTGTTTGGTGCCCGCCAATTCCAAAGGGAGAACGCCCATGACACACAAACGCTTGTTGCGCCGCACTCTGCTCACCGGTCTCGGCGCGGCCCTGCTGGCTGCGCCGCTGATGGCAAGCCCGGCCGCTTCTCAAGGCAAGTTTCCGGACAAGCCGATCCGCATGATCCTGCCCTTCGGCGCGGGCGGCGTGGCCGACGTCACCTCCCGCATCGTGGCCGAGAAGCTCAGCGACAAGCTCGGCCAGCGCGTAGTGGTCGAAAACATGCCCGGGCCGGGCGGCATTGCCGCCGCGCGCGCCGTGCTGCAGGCCCCGGCCGATGGCCACACGCTCGCCATCCTGACCAACGGCACCGCGGTCAGCGTCGGCCTGTTCAAGAACCTGCCCTTCGATCCGCTGAAGGACTTCGTGCCGGTATCGGCGATGGGTTATTTCGACCTGCTGTTCGTCACCAATGGCAGCGGTCCCTACAAGACGCTCGGCGATTTCATCAAGGCGGCGAAAGAGAAGCCAGGCCAGCTCAATGTCGGCACCATCGCCGCAGGCTCCAGCCAGAATCTGGGCGCGGAATTGTTCAAGTCCGTGTCGGGTCTGGATTTCGTAATCGTGCCATTCAAGACCTCGGGCGAAGTGCTGATCGGCCTTGAGCGCAACGATGTGCAGATGGCCGCCGAATTCTATGCGGCTCTGCGCGGCGGGCTCGAGGCCAAGAAGTTCATCCCGGTCGGCATCTCGGGTGCCAAGCGCGGCCAATATCTGCCCGACGCCCCGACGGTACAGGAAGCGGGCGTGCCGGGCTTCGAGGTCACGTCGTGGAATGCGATCTTTGCCCCCCCCCGGACGCCTGCCGAAGCGGTTCAGGTTATGAACAAGGCGCTGAACGAAGTGCTGGCCGATCCGGAGGTGCGCAAGCGCGCGCTTGAACTCGGCATCGACGCGCGCGGCTCCACGCCTGACGAAATCCAGGCGCGGCTGCGCGACGACATCAAGAAATGGACCGATGTCATCGAGAAGGCCGGAATCGAGAAGCGCTGATGACTGCAACGCTCGACCTGACCAAGCGCCGGAAGCCCACATTCGGGCTTCCGGCCGGTGCCACCGATGCGCATTGCCATGTCTTCGGACCGGGCGATGTGTTTCCCTATGCGCCGGACCGTCGCTATACGCCCGAAGATGCGCCGAAGGAGATGCTAAAGGCGCTGCACGACCATCTTGGCATCGAGCGGGCGGTGATCGTGCAGGCGAGCTGTCATGGCAGCGACAACCGCGCCATGCTGGACGCGCTGGCCTGGCGCCCCGACCATTACCGTGGGGTCGCGATCCTCGATGCGAATACGCCGGGCGCGCAGATCCCGGTCATGCATCGCGCCGGCGTGCGCGGGGCGCGGTTCAATTTCGTGAAGCATCTCGGCGGTTCGCCGGACATGGAGGTGTTCACGAATATCCTGCGCCGTATCAAGCCGCTCGGCTGGCATGTGGTGCTGCATCTGGATGCACCCGACATCGTGCCGCTGTCGGACATGATCCGCGGGCTCACCCTGCCATTCATCGTCGACCATATGGGGCGTGTGCCGGCGAAGGACGGCGTCGACCAGAAGCCGCTGCAGGCGCTGCTCGATCTCGCAAAACTCGACCGCTGCTGGATCAAGGTGTGCGGGTCGGAGCGGATCGACATGCCGCCCTATGACAAGGCGGTGCCGATCGCCCGCAGGATCGTCGAGGCCATCCCCGACCGCGTGTTGTGGGGCACGGATTTCCCGCATCCTAATTCGACGCATGACGCGGACGAAGCCGATCTCGTCGACCTCGTGCCGCAGATCGCGCCCGATCCCGGGGTGCAGAAGAAGCTGCTGGTCGACAATCCGGCGAAGCTTTACGGGTTCTGACGCGCGGCTCTACGCCAGGTTCGGAAACAACTTCAGCGCATTGCCACGGTCGATGGCTGTGCGCTCGGCCTCGCTATGCAGGCCTTCGGTCTCGTGGGTCGCGACTTCCTCGCCGACCAGCGGTGCCTGCACGAAGGGCCAGTCGCTGCCGAACAGGATCTTGCCGGGATCGGCAACGGTCTTCAGGGCGCCCATGGTGGTCGGCCCACAGGACAATGCGTTGTCATACCAGAAATGACGCAGCGCTTTTTCGAAGCGGTCCCGCGGCCATTGCGGCAGCGTCGGATCGATCTGCGGCGTCGCGCCCAGACGCCATGCGAAATAGGGAAGCGTTCCGCCGGCATGCGCGAGGATGAACCTGATGCGCGGAAAGCGGTCGAGCGTGCCCGAGAAGATCATGTTAGCCGCCGCGCGGGTGGTATCGAACAGATATTCCATCACGAAGCCGGGCAGGTTGAGGTCGAGCGTGCGGCTGGTTGGATGCAAAGTCGGATGAATGAAGCAGACGGCGCCGCGCTCGTTAAGTGCCGACATCACAGGATCGAAATCCGGATGCCCGAGGAATTTCTCGCCATAGCTTGCGAACAGGCAAACGCCTTCATGCTTCAGGGTGTCAAGGCAATGCTCGATCTCCGCAACCGCGTGCCCGATGTCCTTCATCGGCACGATCGAGAAGGCGCCATAGCGTCCGGGAAACAGGCTTGCGAGTTCGCTCGCATGTTCGTTCAGACGGCGGGCCAGCAGGCGGCCCGGCTCGGCGTCAAGGAAATGCACGCCCGGCTGTGCAACCGATGTGATTGCGGTGGCGATACCGTTGGCGTCCATGAGTTCGACACCCATGTCCGGCGAATAGGGCGGATAGCCTGCGCGGCGCGCAGGACCGAAGCCGGCCGCTTTCACCGCCTCCTGATAGAAAGGCGGGATGATGTGGAAATGAACGTCGATGCGGCGGGGCGCTGGCATGGATAGGCAATGTCCTGAAAAGTTATCGCTACGCGGACGAGCGAGCCGGCCCTGCATTCGCAAAGACCGGCCCGGTCGATCTCGTCAGTTGATTTTCACATTGGCGGCACGGGCGACATCGGCCCACATCTCTGTGTCCTTCACCAGCATAGCCTCGAATTCCTTGCTGGTGTTTCCGACCGGAGTCAGTTCCTGTGCCCTCAGCGTCTGCTGAAAGTCCGGCAACTGCACGATGCGCCTGATCTCGTCCTGCAGTTTCTGCACGATCGGCGCGGGCGTGCCTGCCGTCAGGAAGAGCCCGGCCCAGCTTTCCACCGTCATGTCCTTCAATCCCGCTTCCGCCATGGTCGGCACGTCGGGTAGTGACGCGAGCCGCTTGGGCGATGTCACGGCCAGCGCCTTGATGTTGCCGGCCTTGATATTGGCCATGGCCGGCCCGGTATCGAGGAACGAGATCGTGAGCTGGCCGGCGATCAGGGCAAGATTGGCGTCGTTGGCGCCCTTGTAGGGAATGTACTGGATCGACGTGCCGGTCTTGGCCTTGAACATCTCGGTCAGTAGCTGGAAGGTCATCGAAGCGCCGCCTGCATTGGCCTTGTCGGGATTGGCCTTTGCGAAATCGATCAGATCC
The DNA here is from genome assembly GCA_023392205.1 of Pseudomonadota bacterium. GTDB lineage: Bacteria > Pseudomonadota > Alphaproteobacteria > Rhizobiales > Xanthobacteraceae > Pseudorhodoplanes. The sequence goes on along the minus strand of JAEVZN010000610.1, from coordinate 843 downwards.
TGAACCGAACTGGCCGCGGCCTTGCCGCTTGCGGTCAAGACATAGGGATAGGTGGCCACCGCGGATAGCGGGATGAAGTCCTTCAGCGGCTCATACGACAGTTTCGAATAGACGGCGGGATTGATCGCCATGGTGGCTGTGGGCGCGATCAGCATCGTGTAGCCGTCCGGTGCGGAACGGGCGACGGTCTCCGCGCCGAGGATGGTGGCGGCTCCCGGCTTGTTCTCGATGACGACCGGCTGTCCGAAACTCTCGCTCATCTTCTGTCCGACCAGCCGCGCCAGAATGTCGTTGACGCCGCCCGGACTTGCCGGGACCACGATGCGGATTGCGCGTGAGGGAAAGTTGTCGTCCGCGGTGGATTGCGCCGTCGCGGGCGCGGCGCCAAGAATACCCAGTCCGAGCAGGATGCAGGCTGCGCGCGTGGCGCCGTGTGCGGCATTTATCATGTGTCCTCCCAGACCGGTTTGTTTTTGGTTTGGTTGCGGCGCCAGCGCTTTCCGGCGCCGCAACTTTGGCGTCAGTAATTCCCGTACAACCATTCGATGGAATCGTAGCTCTGCTCCGGCGTGCGTGACGACAGCATCATGTCGCGCAATTCGGCGGCCGGTCCGCGGGCGTGATAGAATTCGCCATAGACCCGCGCCATGATCTGCACCCGCGCGGTGCGCAGATAGCGCTGCTGCTGATAGGCGACGAAGGCCGCCTCCAGATTGTCAGGCTGTTCGGCGACCTTCTCGGCCAGCCACACGGCATCCTCGGTGGCCTGGCAGGCGCCTTGCGCCAGATATTGCAGCATCGGATGCGCGGCATCGCCGAGCAGCGTGACGCGGCCCTTGGACC
>JAEVZN010000589.1 GCA_023392205.1 Pseudomonadota bacterium | reverse complement strand
TCCCGCCCCGCCTTCGCAATCGCCTTGGTGGCTTTCTGTCCGCTTTCGGTGCGCGACGCGACCAGGACGGCGGCGACGGCACCGGCAGCGGCGACAAGCGCCTCGGCCATGATCACGCGGCCGGTCTGCGTTTCGATCAGGGTGTTGACCCAGCCCGACGGATTGAAGGCGCTGGGCTGCTGACGGGTGGCGGCCGCCTTGCGGGCGCCGGCACTGCGGCGTGCGGCAGTCTTGCTGCGCGATGCCTTACGGGTGGCGGCACCCTTCTTGGCACTGGTTTTCTTGCTCGAACGCGCGGCTTTCTTGGTGGTCTTGGCCATTGCTGGTCCCCTTCCTCTGATGCAGCCGCGCGCCGGAGCGGAGCGCGGATCGGGTCGTCTTCAGGAACAAAGCGCGGACGGGGAACCGGTTCCCTCGGCGTCCGCAGGTTGGATGCAGCAGCTCGCGGCTATGCGGCGTCGCGCGGATCGCGTTCGCTGACGGCGGCAGCCCCGTCACTTCGCTTCGATGGGGCGAGCAGCGATTTCGCGGCATGCCCGATCATGTCGGTCGCCATCGCGCCGAGCACGCCGGTGGCCGCGACCGCGGCACTTTTCGCGGCCTGCTTCATGACATCGCCGCTGTTGCGCTTGGCTGGCTCCGCGGCGGCGACACCCCGGCTACCTTGACGCTGCGCGATCAGCACGGCGGCTGCAGCACCTGCTGCTGCAACCAACGCATCGGCCATGGCTTTGCGCCCGGTCGGCGAATTGACGAGCGTGCCGAACCAGGCAGACGGATTGAACATGTCGGATGGCAGGAAGCCCGATGCGGACAAGCCGCTACGCCGGCTGGCCGGGCGCCGCGCCGAAATGTTAGCGGTGGCGCGGGCGGGCACACGTGTCTTTGCCACAAGCTTCAGCGGCGCGCGCTTCGTCTTCGACGAACGGGCCAGCGAACGCGGCGCGGCTTTGGTGGTCTTGGCCATGATGGTGAGATCCCTGGTGGGGCCGGCGCAAGATGTGGTGCCGGCTTGAAACGGCACAACAACACGTTCATGACCTTCGGGTTCCATTACCATGGCGTCGGGACGCGTCGCAGCGCAAAATCCGGCGACGGCACATTTGCGGGAGGCCCCTTCAGGTCTGTATGAGAGTGACGCCGGTCCATCCGTTCGGAAGCAGCAATGTCAGAATCACCTACCAAAGGCCCCGTTCTCATCACGGGATGCTCGAGCGGTCTCGGCCAGGCCGTTGCGCTTATGCTGGCCGATGCGGGATATGTCACTGTGGCGACGGCACGCGATCCCGCGACCTTGGCGCTGCTTGTCGAGCGCGGGTGCGAGGCCATGGCCCTTGACGTCACCGACGAAGAGCAGCGCAAATCCGTCGTGGCCGCCATAGAAGCCAAATACGGGCCGATCGGCATTCTGGTGAACAATGCCGGCTACGGACATTATGGCGCGATGGAAGAAACTCCGCTTGCGGAACTGCACCGCTCCTTCGAAACGAATGTATTCGGGCTGGTGCGCATGTCACAACTCGTCATGCCCGGAATGCGCAAGGCCGGCCGCGGCAGGATCGTCAACGTCTCGTCACTGGCCGGGCGGGTCTCCGCCCCAGGCGGCGGCGTCTATCACATGACCAAACATGCCGTTGAAGCATTTGCCGACGCCATGCGTGCCGAAATTGCGCCGTTCGGGATCGAAATGGTGAACGTATTGCCAGGTCCTTTTGTATCTCCCTATCGTGACAAGGTGCTGGCCGGTATCCCCGACGTTGGCGCCACGTCGCCCTATGCCAATTACAATCGCAACGTTGCCACCTATATGCTGCGCTTCCTCGATCCCAACCGGTTCGGAACGATGCCGTTGGAAAAGGTCGCACGCGCCGTCTTCCGCGCGGCGACAGCCCCCCGGCCACGGACCCGATACAATGTCGGTTTCTGGGCGCATTTCGGACCGGTGGGGCGCTACGTCGCCGGCGACCGCGTGGTGGATTGGTGGATGAACCGGGACATTCCCCACGACCGCATCAAGAAGTGAGCGGCGAATGGCGACGATTGCCGGCAAGCCAAGCCATCTGCGCAGCCAGATCAAGAATCTCTACGAAGGCCGCTCCACCAGCGCGCATCGTTTTCGTTACGGTCTGCTCGCCTTCGACACCGTCACGATCCTGTTCATTGTCGGCACGTCCTTCATCGAGCGCCATGACTGGATCGAGGCGCTGGATGTCGTATTCGGCGTCATCATTCTGGCTGACTTCCTGGCACGTCTGTGGATCTGCGACCGCCCGTTGCGCGAATTCCTGAACCCGGTCACCTGGGCGGATATGGCGGCCATTGTCTCGTTTCTTGCACCACTGGTCGGAGAACCGGTTGCCTTCCTGCGTATCCTGCGCACACTCAGATTGCTGCGCAGCTATCAGCTTCTTGCGCGCCTGCGTGTCGACTTTGCCTATTTCCGCAAGCACGAAGAGGTGATTGTCGCCATTACCAATCTTTCCGTGTTCCTCTTCGTGATGTCAGGATTCGTCTACGAGACCCAGCACCTGGTCAATCCGGCCATCGCCAATTACGCAGACGCGCTCTATTTTACGGTGACGGCGCTGACCACGACAGGCTTCGGAGATATCACCCTCCCAGGCACGGCCGGCCGGATAATATCGGTCATCATAATGATATTCGGCGTCACATTGTTTTTCGGCCTTGCGCGCGCCATTCTGCATCCGAGCAAGGTTCGCTTTCGCTGTCCCGATTGCGGATTGATGCGGCATGACGCCGATGCCGTGCATTGCAAGGCTTGCGGACGCACAATCAATATTCCGAATGAGGGCTACGATTAAGGGCCGGAAACCTCAAGCTCCGCGAGCGCCCATATCCCGCATCTGTTTGAACCAGCGATCGCGTTTGTCGGGGCGAACATCGGCGACCATTCCGAACAGCGTATCGCGTACCGGCGAAACGCCGATGAAATTGAGGATATTGCGCTTCAGCAATGCAAGTGCGTGTCCACCATACCAGAAGCGATAAATGGTGACGGGCATTCCCATGGTCATCACGATCCGTGCGGACTTCTTCTCGAAAATTCGCCAATTCATGGCATTCTCTGTGCCATGCCGCACGATAAGATCGGGCTGCAATATCCGTTCGATAAAGCCTTTCAGGATTGCCGGCATGTCGCCGCACCAGAGCGGAAAGACTAAAACCCAGTGATCGCTGGCCGACAAGGCGTCATAGGCCTCCTGCAGCTCAGGCTCGAGCGGCTGCACTTGCCTATAGCCACCCCGCAGGATGGGATCGAATTCGAGCTCCGCCAGCCTGAACAGCCGCACCTTGTGACCGGCATTCTCCGCGCCCTGGCGGTACGATTCCGCAAGCGCATCGCATAGCGTGCTCTTCTGCGAATGCCCCACGATGATTGCAATTGTCGTCATTTTTGCCTCGTGAGAGGCAACAAGTTGCAAACCTGGGGGGGCGGCGCTTTGCGCTAGCGCAAAGGCCGGGTTCGAATTGCAGATGACCAGGCTGCCGCACAAATCTGAGTCACGGACGAAGAGTGGTCAAGTGCCGTCGCGCTGAAGCCACCACCCATCGGCAATCGGCCGCTGTAACAGCGTTTTCGGACGCGTCAATGCAGCCTGATCGAGATCGCTGTCGACAACGACCGCCTGCGGGGAATATTCGCCACGAACATATCCCTTGCGCGGAGCCCTCGGCGCGTCATCGCGGGCATGAAACAGGAAATGGATCGAGCGGTGCCCACGCCCGAAACTGATGATCCCGGCCTCTTTCATTTGTTCGCGATATGCGGCAATTCGCTCTTCATCGATATGGGCGCGATGAGGTTCGGCCGGATCGCTCCATGTGAGCCCCAAACGATTCAGCGCAGGATCCTCGCGCAGCATCGCGGTAATCCGGTCAAGCGCTGGCCGCGCCTTTTCCCAATGCGCAAACATCTCGGTATCCGAGGGCGGTGGCGGTGCAGCGTCGAGAATTGTCGACCGCTCGCCTTGCGACAGCGCGAGAACAAGCCAGGCGACTGCGACAATGCTCAGTGCAGCCAGAGTAACGATGGCGATTGCGGGTCGAAGGGCCATACGCAAAGTCTATCCCGATTGACGTCAATCTGCCCGACGGTCCAGCTCGAGCGCTTTTCTTTGGGCCAGCCGAAGTCATAATCGCCGATGCCACGGAGGGGAACCCTGCGACGCACGAAAGCGTGAATCCTCCAGCGTGCGGCCTCGACTACACTGAATGTCAGGTCGCGTTTGGCGGGGCCGTTGATTCGGCATGCATGACCTCGACCGACCGCCTGCAGCGGAACAGGGAGACTTGGCTCATGGCACGATTTCACGTTCTGACGCCGGCCGAAGATATCGTGGAGCTTCCGCGAGTCCGCCGCATCGGCATGTCCGACCTGACGGATGCTCTGCGCCAGGGCTGGAACGATTTTTCGGACTGGCCGACGCATGCGATCTTTCTTTGCATCATCTATCCGATCATTGGCATAGCACTTGGCGGATTGGCGCTCGGCTACGCGGTCCTGCCGCTGCTCTTTCCGCTGGCCGCGGGATTTGCGATGCTGGGGCCGATCGCAGCGCTGATGATCTATGAACTCAGCCGCCGCCGGGAGATGGGGGAACCGCCCTCTTTCAGCGCGGCCTGGTCGGTCACCCGCTCCCCATCCTTTCCTGCGATCGTCGCGATCGGCCTGCTGCTGATGGGATTGTTTCTCGGCTGGCTTTATGTGGCGCGCAGCATTTATCAGTCGCTGTTTGGCGTATTGGCCCCCACCTCGGTAAGCGGATTTCTGAACGACGTCTTGACGACGGAAGCAGGCTGGCAATTGATCCTCATCGGAAACCTGGTCGGCGTTGTTTTTGCCCTGGTATCTTTGGCCATATCCGG
>JAEVZN010000524.1 GCA_023392205.1 Pseudomonadota bacterium | reverse complement strand
TCTCCGTACGGGAAGGATTTCTGCCCGCGCAAGGGCCGCATCCCCGGCGCCGTGTGGCTGGAATGGTACCGCATGATGAAGCCGACATCGGAAGGCCCGCGCTTCAAGTCGTCGGAGGAAATTCTCGCCGAATGCGCCACTGTCGGCATCGGCACGGACACGCCGGTCTATCTCTATTGCTTCAAGGGCGCGCGCGCCTCCAACACGCTGCTGGCGCTCAAGAATGCCGGCAGCATGGACGTGCGGATGTATTTCGGCTCCGGGAACGAATGGTCGCGCGACCCGTCCCTGCCGATCGAGGAAGGCCATCCCGCCACGCCGCAAATGCAGGGCAAGGCGGCCTGACAAGCCGGCGTGACAAGGCTCACATGAACGGGACGCGGTGGCCGGACCGCGCTCCCATCACGACAGCGAGGGATAATCAATGACCGACACGATCTCATCCGGCGGCCGCATGACGGCCTGCAATTGCGGCGAAGCGCACGATCCCGGCATGGCCTGCGAGGGCTTAAGCGACACCGGTCTGCGCGCCCGCATCGAGACCGCCGTGTTGCGGGCGGCCTTTCCGAACGCGGTGACGCGGCGCGCGATGCTGTCCAGCGTCGGCACCGCCACATTGCTCGGCGCGCTGTCGCAGATTTTCCCGATCGCCACCGCCACCGACCTGTTCGCGCAGACCGGACCGCTTGAGAAAACCAAGCTCGCGGTCGGCTTCATTCCGATCACCTGCGCCACGCCGATCATCATGGCGCATCCGCTCGGCTTCTATTCCAAGCAGAAGCTCGATGTCGATGTTGTAAAGACCGCCGGCTGGGCGGTGGTGCGCGACAAGACCATGAACAGGGAATACGACGTCGCGCATATGCTGGCGCCGATGCCGATCGCGATCTCGCTTGGGCTCGGCTCCACTGCAACGCCCTTCACGGTCCCGGCGATCCAGAATGTCAACGGTCAGGCCATCTGCCTGTCCACCAAGCTGAAGGACCAGCGCGATCCGAAGACCTGGAAGGGCCTGCGCTTCGCGATTCCCTTCGACTACTCGATCCACAATTACCTGCTGCGCTATTACCTGGCCGAGAACGGCGTCGACCCCGATCAGGATGTGCAATTGCGCGTCGTCCCGCCGCCGGACATGGTGGCCAATCTGCGTGCCGGCAATATCGACGGCTTCCTTGCGCCCGACAATGTGGTGCAGCGCGCGGTGTTTGACGGCATCGGCTTCATCCACCTGATCTCCAAGGAGATGTGGGACGGGCATCCCTGCTGCGCCTTCGCCGCCCGTCAGGAATTCGTCACCGAGATGCCGAATACCTATGCCGCTTTGCTGCGCGCCCTGGTCGAGGCCTCCGCCTATGCGTCCAAGCAGGAAAACCGCAAGCAGATCGCCGAAGCGATTGCGCCGGCGAATTATCTCAACGCGCCGGTACCGGTGCTTGACCAGGTGCTCACCGGGACATTTGCCGACGGGCTTGGCGGCATCAAGCGCGATCCGAACCGCGTCACCTACGATCCCTTTCCCTATGAAAGCTTTGCCGTGTGGATTCTCACGCAGATGAAGCGCTGGGGCCAGATCAAGGGCGATGTGGATTATGCGGGTGTCGCCAAGCAGGTTTTCCTCACCGCAGATGCGGGCAAGGCGATGAAGGAAGCCGGCATGGAGGTGCCGTCGTCGGCGACCAAGTCCTTCTCGGTGATGGGCAAGCCCTTCGATCCGTCCAAGCCCGCCGAGTATGTCGACAGCTTCGCCATCCGCCGCGCCTGACGAAAACCTGCAGGCAGCCGACGCGTCCATTTGCCACGCAACGCGGCCGTGCCCGGCCGCGTTGTTGTTTTGTGCCCGAAGCATCGATCGGGCCGCAAGGGAGGGCATCGTGTCGGAACACCGGACTTCGCAAGATCATCAGGGCCGGCCCGTCAAGACAGCGACGGAAGCGCGTGGAGGACGGGTCGTGCGTGGTGGAGCCATGGCGCGGGTCGTCATGATCTCAGTCGCAGTCGCGATTCTCGCGATGTTCATCGCCTTCATGGTCGTCCGCTAGCGTTATGAGCGAACGCGCAAAATCCTTCCTGCATTCCTGGATCGGCGCCAGCCTTGAGACATTGCAGGACAAACCTATTCCGGAACTGGTGGCGGCTTGCGAGGCCGACGCCGCGAAAAAAGACATTGCACGCGATGTGACCGTGCTCGCCTGCACGGCGCCAACCGGACGGATGCCAACGATGTCGCTATAGCGCAGGATAAAGTAGTCGCCGAAGGAATTCAGCGTCTCGACCGCGAACTCGCGGCACACGATCTTTTCGGCGCGCACCAGACCCTTGCGTGTTTCGAGGATCAGCGTGTCGCCCTTATCTGAGTAGAGCGCGAGCAGGTCCTTCGTACGCGCCAGCCGCGCCTGCTCGAGAGACACCACATTTGAAGAGACATTGTCCATGCCTGCCTAACCCGGCAGATGCGTCCGAGTTCCTTCGGACTGCACAGCTTTATGCGCCTGGCACAAACTCCCGCGATACATGGGTTATCGATATGGGTTATCGATATGGGTTATCCGCAAAGATTAATCCGCATCTTTCCGGCAAACGACCGCAAACGGTTCCGCCGATCGCGAGCGTTCCGCGACCGGACATGAAATCCAGTCAGCCCAAAATCAACCCGGCAGATTGTCGTTGTCATGCGGAGGTGGTTGCGGCGCCTCGACGGTTTGCGGAGCCATCTCCGAATCATGCAATTCGCCATGCGTCGCAGCGATCAGTTCGGCCAGCGGAAACATCGGCGCGATGTCGAGAATATCCCCGTAATCGAGCCGCGTCTGGCAGCCGTAACGGTCGATCAGGACTGCACCTGTCTCGCGGCAAAAGATACGCCGTGCGCTGATGGTCGCGTCGCGGGTTTCCACCGCAAGGCCATGCGGGTGCGCGGCAAGCCCGCGGAGCCTTGCCCGCATCCGCTCCGCACGCACATCGCCGAAACACACGATCAAGGTCATGCATGGCAACGACCACGGGGCGGACGGGTTCCGGCGATCCCCAAGGCAGCGCTCAAGATCGGATGAAGGAGCACCGCCAACGTCACCTTGGAAAACCGTTACGAACTGAACAAAATCAATGCGTTAGGCGCAACAGCCTGCGATTTTCTCTGTCGTTATCGGGTCTGTTTCTTAGCGGGGGCGTGCGTCACCCGATGCCGTATCGCCCCGGCGCGATGACATTCTGCGGATCGAGGGCCTGTTTGATCCCGGCGCAGGCGTCGCGATAGGACGGCATGGCCTGCTGCATATGGAAATCGTGATAGTCGACCGGCGCCCGCCCGACAAAAACGCCGCGTTTGCCGACAGCCTCCGACATCTTGCGGTAGCAGGCATCCGCTCTTGCCCGCTCATCGGCGTCCTCGCGATTGAAAGTCATCACATGCAGGCCGCGCGCGAAGCGGGGACCGCACACATTCATCACCATGTAGTCCATGCCATGATCTTCGTAGATCGTTCGGCAGATGGCCTGGAATTCGTTGGCGATCTTGCCATCCATCGGCGTGCCCGGCAGGAACCAGAGATTGCCGCCGCCCGGCCGCCATTTGAGCAATCCGAGTTCGCCCAGCGAGGGGATGCCTGAGAAGGCGTTGATCGCCACCTGCAGCGGCGGAATTGTTGCCGCTTGCTCGTGCGGAATGTATTTCGCCTTGCCGCTCTGTCCGAAATGATCGATTACCCGCTGGATCATAGGATCGAGGGCCGCCATGCTCGGCCCGTAGAACGCACCCGATATGTTCCAGGCGCCGAGACCGTGCTTGTCCCGTAATGCTTTCCGCCCCTCGTCGCTGATCGACGTCTTTCCGTTGGAGGCCGCATATTCGGCGCTCTCGCCTTCCGAACCGCAAAGGTAGAGATCGTTCGCCACACGGAACAGCGTCGGTACGAAGTTCGACAATTTCATCGGCCGGCACAGGTCGATGACCTGCTCCAGATCGGCGTCGTCTGGGAACGCGAAATGAAAAGACCGCACCGCCGGCGGTTTCGGCAGCAGCCAGACGCCCATCCGGGTGACGATGCCGTAATTCGATTGCGCAAAAATACCGTCGAGGATGGGGCCGAACGAATATTTGGAGGTATGCCAGTTGGCGAGGGTGTCGGAATTGAGCGCGCCGTCGCCGGTGCGAAGGATTTCCCCGTTACCGAGCACAATCTCCAGCCCGCACGAAAATCCGAAATGATCGAAATAGGGGGTATAGCCTGCGCCCTTGTCGAGCGCGTTGCCGATCATCCCACCCTGCGGCGGCCCCGATGTCACGTCGAGCATCAGCTTGTTGCCGCGCCGGCCCAGTTCGTCATACAGATTTTGATAGGAGACGCCGGGCTCGACCACTGCAAAGGCAAGCTTCTCGTCGATTTCGAGAATGCTGTTCATCTTGAAGGCGAGGTCCACCACGACCTGCCCTTCCCGCGGCGCAGAGCGCGACCCGAGTCCGATATTCTGGCCCGTGGACACCGGAAAAAGCGGCACTCGATGCGTGTTCGCGAGCCGCACGACCGCCTGCACCTGTGCGGTCGACGACGGATAGATCACGCCGGCGGGACGCTTGTCGCCGCCCGCCATCGTGTTCTCTCCATAGCGGCGAATGGTTTCCTCCGAACGGTTGACGCTGCCCGTACCAAGCTCTTTCTCGGCGGCGGCGAAAAATGTGTCGATTGCGCTCATGATCTGTCCTTCGCTATTCACCAGAATCCGGAATCGCCCGACGGCGCGACGGCGCCGGACGTAATTTCAACCGGTTTGGGACCTGGCACTCGCAGATCGCGGCCGCGAAGTGCGGCCGGCATCGGCCCGCCGGTGGCCCAATCGATCATCGAGACCGTGTGCAGAACCGGCAATTGCGTGTAGCGGCCGATCTGCACCATGCAGCCGAGATTGCCAGCTGCGATGACATCGGGTTGCAGGCTCTCGGCATGTCCGGCCTTTCGCTGGCCCAGGGTCTGCGCGATGTCAGGCTGAAGAAGATTATAGGTTCCCGCCGAACCGCAGCAGAAATGCTTCTCCGGCAGGTCCGCGACCTCGAAGCCGCATTTTTCAAGAAGTGCACGGGGGGGTGCCGTCACGCGCTGGCCGTGCTGCAAAGAACAGGCATCGTGATAGGCGACGCGATAATGGGCTTTGTTCGTAACCTGCAGATCGAGGCTGTCCAGGATTTCGCTGATGTCGCGCGTCATCGCGCCGATCCGCTTGCCATCGGCGCCTCCGAGCAGATGGCCGTAATCCTTGACGGTCGTACCGCAACCCGACGCATTGACCACGATTGCATCGATATCGGGGACTTTCGACCAGGCTGCTGCTGTCTTGCGCGCCAGCCCCCGTCCCTCCTCCTCGCGCCCCATATGCAGCGGTAGCGCCCCGCAGCAACCCGCGCCTTGCGCAATCACGACCTCGCAGCCATGCCGCGTCAGCACCCGGATGGTTGCGGCATTGATCTCGGCATCGAGCGCCTGCTGGGCGCAGCCGGCGAGTAGGATGACACGCATCCTGCGATTGCCCTCGGCCGGGAAGGTCTGCGGCGCCACAATCCCAAGGCGCGCGTCGCGTTCGGCCATTTCGATAAGATTGCCAAGCCGCGTCGGCAGCAGTCCGGAAAGCGGCCGCGCAAGGCGCGCCATTCGCATCGCCGCAGCGAACCTGCGCGGATAGGGCAAGGTCTTCGCCAGCATCGTGCGGAGAAACCGGTCGGCAAGCGGCCGGCGGTAGTGCTTCTCGATGTGATGGCGTGCGATGTCGATCAGGTGCGTGTAATCGACCTTCACCGCGCAGGTGGTGACGCAGGACAGGCACGACAGGCAACGGTCGAGGTGATGCACCGTCTTGTGTTCCGGCACCCCGCCTTTTTCCAGCATGGCCCGGATCAGGTCGATACGTCCCCGCGGCGAATCGTTTTCGTCCCGGAACAGCACATAGGTCGGGCAAGTGGCGGTGCAGAAGCCGTAATGGACGCAGGTCCGCAGGATGCCGTCGGCCTCGGCGATTTCCGGCTGCACCAATTGGGCCTGCGTGAACGAGGTCTGCAATCCTGATGCTCCAACTGGACTGATCCGTGCGATCGCAGCATACTGAGAGTCCGATTTCTTGGTTTTCCGCGCAACGAAATGTGGTTGAGCGCGCAAGCATGAGCAGGCACTGGTCCACGACCGACGTCCCGGCCCGCCGGCAATTCGCCTATTGGCGAGAGGCGGTATGCGAGGCTGTGATGAACGTTGCGACCGAGAACGCCGAGGAAGATGATTTTTCCGGCAAGATCGCCTGTGCGGATTATGGCGGGCTGCGTTTTGCAACCTTCACATCGACTGCACATCGCATCGTCCGGCGGCCGTCGCATATCGCCCGGTCAAACAGCGCCCATTTTCTCATCAGCCTGCAACGAAGCGGGATCGGCCGCATGCAGCAGGCGAACCAGACGTGTGAATTGCGGGCTGGTGACATCGGCATTGTCGACGGTGCGCGTCCGTTCAGCGTCTTGTTTCCGCAGACCGTCGATCGCGCGGTGGCTGTCATCCCGTCGGCCATGCTGCATCATCGTGCGCCGTGGTTGCGTGACCGCCCCATCGGACGCATGCGGCACGACCCGGAACTTCATCCGATGTTGCGCATGACCATCGAGCGATTGGCAGGTCCTGCCTGCCAATCGACCGACGAGGCCGAATTGCTCGCTGACAATCTTTGCAATCTCGTGGCGCTTTTGACAGCGCAGGATGTCTCCGATCGGAATGCCGCGCAGGCGCGGCTTTCCGACATCGAACGGATGCTTGGCTTCATAAGGCGTCACCTCAACGACCCGGAATTGTCGCCGCAGACTTTGGCCAGATATCTCAATGTGTCGGTCAGGACTGTTCACAACCGGTTCGAATCTGTCGAGACCTCTTTCGGCCGCGCCGTGCTGGACCTCCGGCTCGAAGAGGCGCAGCGGGCTTTGGCAGATCCGCGGCAGGCACAATACTCAGTCGCGCAGATCGCCTATGGCTTTGGCTTCAACGACCTGTCGCATTTTTCCAAGGCGTTTCGGGCGAGGTTCGGGTTGCCGCCGGGACGATATCGAACGACGCAGAGGTCAGCCACCTGAGAGCTGACGTCGCCCTGAATGGTGAGCTGGATGCCCCTCCCCCGTCGAACGTTCCGAGCACCTTGACCGGGAACGTGAGCCGGCGTCGGCAAACTCTGTCGTCTGCGGAGCTCGCCGTTCGACCCGTCAGCGCTCCGCCTGATCGGCGCCCGGGTCGTGTCCGAAATCAGTGCGACGTTATGCCCTGCGCCGATGTGGCACTATTCTACAAGACGGCTGTTAGCGAACGAAACCCTAATCGTCAGATTCAGTCCGACCAGCGAAAATCGGTGCCATGGCTTTGTATTTTCGTCTCGTCCTTCTCCTTTTTATACTCCAAGCACCGCTGGGAACCGGTGCCGTGGCATTGGACGCACAGGACATCAACAACGCTGAGTTCAAAGCTGGATCCGCTTCGCGCGCGCTGATCGCGAAAACCCAGATACTTCTGGACCGCGCGTATTTTTCGCCTGGAGTGATCGATGGGCGGATGGGAGAAAACCTTGAAAATGCATTGCATGCCTTTCGCGAAGCGAAAGGCATCGAGGCAAATGACGACACGGTCATCGGCCAAGCGACCTGGGACGAACTCAACCGCGACGCACCTGACGCGGTGATCATCGAGCGCAGCGTCGAAGAGGCGGATCTGGAGGGTCCCTTCACCGAACAAATTCCGGATAGTCTGAAAGAGCAGCGGGATCTTGACCGGATCGGCTACCGCAATGCATCCGAGCAGCTTGCCGAACAATATCATATGGACCAGGACTTCTTCGAGGCTCTGAATGCGGATCGCGCGCTGGAAGCCGGCTCCAAGATATGGGTCGCCAATGTTCGGGCAGACGACGATATTTCCGGCATTGCCGAACTTGAAGTCGCCAAGTCCACCAAACAATTGCGCGCCTATGATGCGAATGGAAAGATGATCGCCGCATTCCCCGCCACTGTTGGCAGCGACGCCCGTCCGGCTCCATCGGGAACGCTCACGATTGAAGCCATCGCAGAGGACCCGACATACACCGTCAAACCGTCGAATGATCTGACGGGTGTGGACGCATCCGAGGCTTTCGACATCCCGCCTGGTCCGAACAATCCCGTTGGCGTCGTCTGGATCGAATTGGCAAAGGACAGCTACGGTATTCACGGCACTCCTGAACCGGCGAAGATCGGCAAAACCTCATCGCATGGCTGTGTCAGGCTGACCAACTGGGACGCCAAATTTCTGGCACGCTCCGTCGAGTCAGGACTTCAGGTTCATTTCGTAGAGAAGCCAGGCAGCTTGTCCGACTAGTGAGGTCGATTGAGCGGCGCATTTTCACCAAAACACACACTGATGGAACTTTGGTCACGCAGCCGCGATGACCGGATTTCCGCCAACGGCGCCGGCGCGGCCTTCTTTTTCGTGCTCGCCGTCTTTCCCGGGCTGGCTGCGGCCATTTCCCTTTACAGCCTGCTGTCCAGTCCGACCGAGATGCTCGCCACGCTTCAGGCGCTAGAAGATGTCTTGCCACAACCTGTAAGCCAGATCCTGCAGCAACAAGCCGAACGAATGATAGAACAAGGTGACAGCTTGCAGAGCGGCGGCACGTTTGGATGGGTCATAGGCGTCGGATTTTTTATCTGGAGCGCCAATATGGGAACCAAGGGGCTGATGGACGCGCTGAATGTTGTTTTTGATCACGTCGAGCGGCGCGGCATTGTTCGCTTTACGCTTTACAGCCTCGCCGCCACGGCCGGCGCCGTATTTCTGATCGCGTTGACCGCGACCACGTTCATGTTCATTCCCCTCGCAGGAGAGATGGCCTTAGGCTCCGCCGCCCCGTTCATCACCATGGTGCGGTGGCCGCTGTTCTTCGTTATCGCCGCCGGTGCTTTCGCGCTTATCTATCGTTACGGACCCACGCGCCGCAATCCATTGTGGACCGGATGTCTTGTCGGTGGCGGCGTGGCCGCCCTTGCATGGATCGTGAGTTCATTTGCCCTGTCCTGGTATATCCGCATGGTGGCAGACCTTGGGCTGATATACGGATCGCTCACCGGCATCATCGCCCTCATGCTTTGGGCCTGGCTCTCGGCAGTCTCGGTGTTGCTGGGCGCCGAAGTCGACACATTCATACATGCGCAGGCCGACCGCGACGTTTCCTGAAGAAAAGTCGATTGGCCTGATGGAAGTCGATTGGCGGTGCTGGGGTGAATATGCTGCACCACGCGGGGACTTAAGGCCGGCTTGAAAGTTCCTCCTGGCCAATCGATCTGTTATCACCGTGCTGTCGACAGAGGACGCGGTCGGTCGTCACTCACATGCTATCCCGAACCGGCCTCATCTTCAGAAGGAGAAAATCGTCGCGCTCCATCTCCGGCGCGGGCTTCTCGAAACTGGCGTGCGCCGCTCTAATCCATGACTGGTTCGAAGAGCTTGTTTCTGGCTCAAGATACGCAGATGCCGCCAGTAACGCGACCAGAAGCGCCGGAGCACTGAAACACAGGAAGGGGATAATCGGCACATAAACCTCCGCTGCCCCCCTGTAGTTTAACGTCGCCGCGGAAAATGCGTTCCCGCAACTCCCGATCGGTCCGGGCCCATGCGTCACCCTGACGATACTTCGGGCGCTCGTGTTTTCCCTTCCAGCCTTCTTTCCACATACAGGCGGAGGACTGCGACTCGTGCCGCAGCAAGCAAGGGTGTGGACAATATGACACCCGCTATGCCGAACAGCGCTCCCATCACAAGCATCGATGCGAGCGTCAGCAACGGGGGAAGTGACACCGCCTGCTGATGAATGAGCGGTGTCAGCAGATACCCTTCGATAACCTGGATGCAAGTGTACACAGAAAGGATCGTGACGATCCAGAACAGACCCATCGGCATCACAGCCAAGGTAATCGGAATCGCTGCGAGCAACGGTCCGAGGTAGGGGATAAACCCGAGTATGCCCGCCTGAACACCGAGCAGCACGGCGCCGGGAACGCCCAGAAGTATGAGCGCTGTCCCGACAGTAACGCCAATGATCAACATCGAGGCAAGCTGACCCGCCAGCCACCAGCGTAGCACTTCCCCGATTTCGTCGAGAGAGCTGCGCAACGCGGCTCGTTGATCGACAGGAAACAATCGCACCACGCCGTCGCGGTAAGACGTCGGGTTTGCAGCAAGGAAAATGCCGGCGATGAAAATGATCACTATATTCGCCAGGGCACCCATCCCGAACGAGACCGCGCGGGTCGCATGGCCCAGCATCGTGCCTGCGTATCCCATAACAACATCCAGAATGTTGTTCTCGTTACCGGACGCGTCGGTGATCGGTAATCCCATATCTTTGAGCTGGCCGTGAAGGCCGGCGAGCTGCTCACTGATCACCGCATAGAGACTGTCGAATTCCGCGGCCAGTGAAGAACTCGCCCACCATCCTGCCAGCGCAAGCACCGAAAGTGTTATGGCCGTCACAACACCTAGCCGCCAGGGACGCGATAGCGGCACCACATAGCCGATCCCCCTTACACCGACGTCCAAGACAACGCCGAACAGCAGTCCCGCAAACACGAGCAGAAATGCGTGCGCGGCGACCCACAACACAAACAAAACAGCAACGGCGGCTACAAGCGCAAATACAAGTTCGATGCCCGCGGCCCGATTGTACGATTTGGTAGGTGACAGATCGTTCATACCAACCTTGCTGCCCCCAAGATACTTGCTTGGCTGCAAGCGGAATACGCACTCGCCGAATCCAGCTTGGCGGGCTTCCCGCTCGAGGGCGCCCCTCTCTATTGTCTCGTCGTCCCGGTGGCTTCCCCTTGCGCGCTTTCGCCATCCGGTGACGCCGCCTTCTCTTGGTTTCGCGACCCGTCTGATTCCAGGTCCTCCCGCTCGCCTTGTCCCTCGGACTGTATGCCGCCTTTCAGCAGGGTCCGGCGCGCCTCGGCAATGCGCTCATGCAGGGCGGCGAGCGTACTTCTTGCAGACTGAATACTGTCCTGAACGTCGGCCAGCTCGGTATTTCTGCGCGCCAGAATTTCACTCAGGTCCGCCAGGTCCGATTGCAGTTTGTCCGCGCGATCCCGCGCGTCATTCGACGCCTGCGCTGCGGCCTTTTCCGTACGCACCAGCTCCTGCACCTTCCCTGCAAGCTCTTTCTCGCGCTCGCCTAGCTGGCTCACGCGTTGCTGATGTGCGACAGCCTCCTGCTGGAGTCTGGCATGTGTCTCACGCGACTGCTGGAGTTCGGATTCTCCCTCGGCCAGCTTTTTCGTCATGGCCGTTGCATCATGTGATAACGCCGTCAGACGCTCGCGCGCGGCCAGTTCCTGCTCCCGCGCTTCTTCGAGCCTCTGGCCCACCTCCGCGAGTTCCTGTCGATGAGCAGATATCTGCTTTTCGGCCTCGGACGCCTGCTTGCGCCGCAATTCTAGCGCCTGCATTTCACTTCGCGCGTTTCGTTCAACCTCTGAGCGCCGCTGCTCCAACTGCGCAAGTTCGGAGCGGGCCTTCTCGAGCTGCTGTTGGTTGCGCGCCAACTCCTGCTGGCGCGGAGCCAATTCCTCAAGCCGTTTGTCGGCCTCCGCTAGCTGCTGCTTGCGGGCATCCACCCTCAACTCGATCTCGGTCAAACGGGCGGTCGCATTTTGATGGGCTTCCAGATCTTCCGTCAGCCTAGCCGTTTCAGCTTCTGCCCTTGCCAACTGGCTTTCCAGACGTCTTTCCTGGCTGGCGCCGGACCAGGCAAAATACACCGCGAGTATCCATCCGAATACCGCAAGCGCCGCCAGCCCAATAGCGACTGGGCGCCTCGCCTCCCGCAAAAGCATGTCCTGTCTGCTGACGGTTCCGTCGGGTCCATCTGACTGCTGGCTCATGTTCGGATCTCGCAAATTTTGTTGGCGGGTATCACTGCTCCAGCTGCGCGCGCCCTGCGCGAAGCCGCACTGCCACAAACTTCGAATAATCGTTACCAACGCATCCCGGCTGGCATTGTTCGCCTTATTTTCCGGCTTTGGCTGCGATTTCCACGCCCGTGCCAAGACATGGGAGCGATCGGGAGACGACATGCGCATCGCGTTTTTGAAAGGATCCGCCGCGGAGCATCTCACCTCAAGTTAGGGCTCTCATCGATATTTTGTTCAGCAACGCTGCGATGTCACAGGAGTATACATTCTGAAACCGAACCTCGCGTTCAGGACTCACACGAGCCCGTTGACATATTCGGCGCGATGTCGCGGGCTGAACGGTTGAGGCCGTATGCCCCGTAACAGGACATACGGCCTCACATGCGTCCTCGCGCTGCCTATATTTTTTTCTCGGCGACGCGAAGCCAACTCGGGATCAGGATGCCATGAGGAGCAGACGCCCCCTATGGCAGGCCTATTACTCTACTCTTCATTCTCTCGCGCGCTATCCTTGATGCTGCCCCAAGTGTTCTGCGCTTTGCCCTTTGCCTGATCGAGCTTGCCTTCGTTCTTGGTCTTCTCATCGCCGGTGACATTTCCAGCGAATTCCTTCGCCTTGCCCTTTGCTTGCTCAGCACTGCCTTTGATGCGATCTTTATCCATGAGTGTACTCCTCGGTAGCTATTACTTCGTCAACAATTGCTTCGTGTCTCCGTTCCGGGACAGGCGCCCAGCCGCCTGCGACATTATACCTGTCGCGTCGTTTGAACCTGCGCCTGTCAAAAGCGGGAGAAATGCAGTAGTTTCGTCGTCCCTATGTGACGCAAAGCGCACCCGCGTCCAGCACACGGTAGCGACGACGACAAGTCGGAAGACTTGCGACCCGCAGCACCGGCGACATTAGAACAATTTCTCAACCTGCCAGTATTTTCATTTCTTGAGGACGTTCGCTCACTCGGCTCAGTACTTACCCTTCCGCTTGATGAAATCCGCCGCGCGGTCGCCATTTTCGGAAAACTTTTCCAGCATGGTATGCAGTCGCTTCATGTCTGCGCTCGTAAAGTTGTTGAACAGTATATCGTTCACATCCCGCATATATGGCGTGAGGTCGTTCATAAGTCTTTCGCCCTCGCCGGACAGTCGGACGAGGACGCTACGCCGATCTTCCTGATTTGCGCGCTTGACCAACAAGCCTTTGCCTTCCAACCGGCCAACCTCAGTAGTGACATGAGTTGCAGCGAGGCGCACATGCTTTGCAAGATCGCGGATGGTCACGCCGGTCTTGCTCTGGCAATAGGCTGTGCCGACCAGAGTCGCGAATTGGGAACCGGTCAATCCGATTCTCTTGCCAAAGGCCTCCCGGCAAAACTCGAGATGGCTCAAGGCACGCACCATCAAGAATACGGTTTCCCGGAAATGCAAGTCGCTGCCGTCGCGCAGCAATTCGACCAGCGTGATCGTTGCGCGAGGCGAAAAAGACTTCGCCTCACTATTCTTTCTGCGATTCATTGGAAACATTCCCATCTCTGGATTAGCTACAATTATTGGGCGGTTGCGCACCATATTTCGGACAGGCGCAGGATTGACAGCGCCTCCTATTTATATACATAATGTATATAAATAGACATATCAGGAGCTGGATTATCATGATGGCCAAGCCAGAGCGGGCAATGCATTTCCAAGCTCCCATGACGTCTGGTTCGCTACGCACGGGCGCCGAATATCTCCGGTCTCTGAACGACGGCCGTGCCATCTATGTCGACGGAGAGCGTGTAAAAAACGTCACCGAGCATCCGGCTTTTCGTGAGGCGACGCGGTCCGCTGCGCGCCTCTATGACATTGCTGCCGATCCGTCCAACCGAGAGCGCATGACGTTCGCGTCGCCCAGCAGCGGCAGCCCGGTGCTCCGCGCCTACCAGATTCCCCGCAGCCATGCCGATCTCACCGCCAGGCGACGCGCGTCCGAGATGTGGTCGGAGGTTTCGTTCGGTTTGATCGGCCGGACGCCCGATCATGTAGCGGGCTTTTTCTGCGGCTACGCCGCAGTTCCCGAGATTTTCGCCGCCGGTGGCAAAGAATACGCTGCCAATGTCACTGCCTTCTACGAATATCTGCGCGAAAACCATCTTTGGGCAACCTATGCAATCGTGCCTCCGCAGATCGACCGTTCGAAGCCGGCCCACAAACAGTCCGATCCGGCCCTGTATGCCGGTGTGGTCCGTGAAAAGGACGGAGGCATCGTTGTCTCAGGCGCCCAGCAATTGGCAACAGCAGGCGTCCTGTCCGACTACCTTTATCTGAGCTGCATTCACCCCTTGCAGCCGGGTGACGAAAACTACGCCATCGGCGTGGCTATTCCCATGAACAGCGAAGGCCTCAAGCTCTATCCGAGACGGCCATTCGCCATGCATGCGAAGAATACATTCGATCATCCGCTGTCCAGCCGCTTCGACGAAAGCGACTGCTTTGTCGTGCTCGAGGATGTGTTCGTGCCCTGGGAGCATGTTTTCATCTACCGAAATCTCGAGGTCTGCCGTGCGCAATGGTGGAACACGCCCGCGCATTCCTACGGCAATATGCAGGCGCAGGCGCGTTATGCCACCAAGCTGCGCTTCATGATGGGCCTTGCCAAGCGCATGAACGAAATGACCGGCAACGATGCCGCCCCCCCCGTGCAGGTGCAGATGGGCGAACTTGCAGCGCTGGTCCAGACCGTCGAAACGATGCTGCAGGCCCAGGAGATCACCGCGACTATTGACAAAAATGGTGTCGTATGGCCGTCAAAGGCCGCGCTGTATGCTGTTATGGCCCTGCAATCCGAGATGAACCCGCGCATGATCGAAATCATTCGCGAATTGACGGGGGCGGCGATGATATCGCTTCCATCTTCGATCAAGGATCTGGAAAGCCCGGATACGGAAGCCGATATGCTCAGGTACATGCAGTCCAGCACGGCCGGTGCAAAGGAGCGGATTGCCTTGATGCGGCTCGCCTGGGACTTCATTGGTTCGGAATTCGGCAACCGGCAGCATCAATACGAGAAGTTTTACGGGGGCGCGTCCTTCCTGGTGAAGCAAAATATGTACAGAGCCTACGACTTCAAGCGCGCTAGCGAGATGGTGGATCGTGCGCTCGCTCTGTCGGAAACCTGAATTTGTCTAGGCGACTTCGTCCAGAACGCGCTGGTTCAGGATGAAGTCGCTTGCGCCGATGCGGCGGGATCCGTTCTCCATCATCTCTGGTCGCGCAGCCTCAAAATCTTCTGCAGTGCGGATGGATTGTTCATCGTGCAGCCATTGCAGGGCGAAATTATATACGAAGCTGCATCTCGCATATCGACGCTGCGAATAGCGCATCAATCGATCCTGCAAGGGCACGTCGTCTCGCAGGATTTCTTGCACGAGGATATAGCCGTCCTCTGCCGCCATTGCCGCGCCCTGAGTAAGATGCGGCGGAAACACATGCGCAGCATCACCGCCGATCACGACGCGCCCTTTATACCAAGGCCAGGGCACCATCATCGGCTCGATTGGGCTGTACACGATGTCAGATTCCGGTGTCAGGGCCGCGCTAACGTCAGCAATGTAGCTGCCATATTGCTTCAGCCGCTCCTGCAACAGGCTGGCGTAATCTTCGCGCGCAAAGACAGCACCTCTTGCCTCAGGCCGAATGTGAAAGACATACATCAGCTCCTCGCTGTGTGGCATGGCCCCTGTCTTGCTTC
>JAEVZN010000470.1 GCA_023392205.1 Pseudomonadota bacterium | reverse complement strand
AGCCTGAAAACCTGCATTTCGTCGGGCGAGCACATGCCGCTGTCGGTGTTCGAGGGCTGGTACCGCGCAACCGGGATCGGGCTGACGAATTCCATCGGCTCGACCGAGATGCTGCATGGCTTTCTCGCCAATCTCGACACGCATCGCATTCCCGGCGCGGTCGGCAAGGCCGTGCCCGGCTATCGCGCGATAGTGGTGGACGACGAGATGAATCCGCTGCCGCCGGGCCAGGTCGGCAAACTCGCGGTGCGCGGACCGACCGGCTGCCGCTATCTCGACGATGCCGAACGGCAGAAGAAATATGTGCGCGATGGCTGGAATCTCACCGGCGATGCGTTCGAGACCGATGACGACGGCAATTTCTGGTATCACGCCCGCACCGACGACATGATCGTGTCGGCCGGTTACAATATTTCCGGCGCCGAAGTGGAGGGCGTGCTGTTGCAGCATCCCGAAGTGGCCGAATGTGCCGTGGTCGGCTTGCCGAACGAGGAGCGCGGCCAGATCGTCGCCGCCTATGTCGTTCTGCATGAAGATGCGCAGACCGGCGATGCCATGCGGCGCGAATTGCAGGATCTCGTGAAGGCGCAGATCGCGCCCTACAAATATCCGCGCTCCATCGAATTCGTCGCGGCTTTGCCGAAGACGATCACCGGCAAGATCCAGCGCAGCGCCTTGCGCGAGCAGCCTTAGCCGAAAGCGACGTTGCCCGTTCTGCCGGCTGCCGAGCAGATATGCGGGCCTGCGATGAGACGCATCGAGGCTTTCACCATGTCGGAGCCGTGGTGTTGCACCGCCGATATCCTGTCACATCGGGTGCCTGCGAAAAAAACAGCCGATCCCTCCGAAACCGTTGTCCATTGCTGACAGCCTGACCTATGCTTGCCGCAACCGGCGCGACCGACAATGCAGCCGGAACTCGGGTCGGAAACATTCGGGCTCTCATGACAGACGCCGTACAGGCTGTGTCCGTCAGCGAGGCTGCGCCGCGCGGCAACAGGATGCCGGCGCGATTGCGCCGCATCGCCCTCAATATCTATCCCTTCATTGTGGTCGGCATCATTTGGGAAATATTCGCCCGCTCGGGGATGTTTCCGCCCAAATTGTTTCCGACGCTGGGCGACATCTTCGCGACCTTCTACCGGCTGACGATGGCCGGCATCCTGCCGCATCACGCGTATGAAACGATCCTGCGGCTGCTGACCGGGTTCTTCATCGCGGCAGTCATCGGCGTGGTCATCGGCATCCTGATGGGACGCTCGAAGCGGGCGGAGGATTACACGCTGCCGCTGGTCGCGATGCTGGCGCCGATCCCCGGCATCGCCTATGCGCCGTTATTCCTGTTGTGGTTCGGGCTCGGCAATCTGCCGGTGATCATGCTGGTCGCCTTCGTGTCGGCCTTTCCAATCATCTTCAATACGTGGACCGGCGTGAAAGCGGTCAAGGAAATCTGGGTGCGCTCGGCGCAGGCGATGGGGGCGGCCGACCGGCAACTCTTCCGCCATGTCATCGTGCCCGGTGCGCTGCCTTATATCCTGACCGGATTGCGGCTCGGGCTGGCGCAAGCCTGGCGCGTGCTGGTGGGCGTGGAGATGCTCGCCGCCGTCTCATGGGGCCTCGGCTGGCTGATCTTCGGTGCGCGCGAGTTTCTCAATACCGACGTGATGCTGGCCGGCGTCGCGTTGATCGGGATCATCGGGCTGGCGCTCGAAAAGCTGGTGTTCCAGAAGCTCGAAGATTTCACGCTGGTGCGCTGGGGGATGATGCGATGACCCTGACCGGAGAGCGCATCCGTTCCTGGCGCCGCGCCGCGACCTCCATCGTGCTGGTGCTGGTCCTCTACGAAATCGTCGCGCGCAGCGGCTATTTTCCTCCCGTTCTGCTGCCGCCGCTGGAAAAGGTCGCGGCCACGCTGTTCCGGACGCTGGTCGACGGCTCGATGCTGCACCACGCGGCCGCCACGCTCTATCGCGTGCTGTTTGGCATGACGCTGGCGGTCATCGTGGCGGTGCCGCTCGGCGTGTTGATGGCGCGCTTCAAGCCGGTGGAGAATTTCTTTCTGCCGCTGGCCAGCGCGCTGATGCCGATCCCCTCGCTCGCCTGGGTGCCGGTCTTCATTCTCTGGTTCGGGCTTGGCAACACCGTCGCCATCCTGATCGTCTTCTATGCCTCGACATTCCCGATCCTGCTCAACACCTGGTCCGGCGTGCGTTCGGTCAATCCGCTCTGGCTGCGCGCCGCCGGCGCGATGGGGGCGGGCGGACAATCGCTGTTCTGGAAGGTGATGATTCCGGCCGCGTCGCCTTTCATCATCACCGGCATCCGCCAGGCCTTCCTGCGCGCATGGATTGCGGTGATCGGCGCGGAGTTTCTGGCGGCCTCCGATTGGGGACTCGGCTGGGTGATCTTCGATGCCAAGGAATTCCTCAATGCCGATCTGATGATCGCCTCGCTCGTCGTCATTGGCGCGATCGGCTTCATCTTCGAACGGCTTGTCTTCGGTTCGGTCGAGAAGGCCACGGTGATGCGCTGGGGCATGGTGCGGGCGGCCAAATCGTAGGGCGCAGTGCGGTAACCGAGCGGGACAAGGGAGCGCGAGATGGGAGAGCGGGACGGGCATGTCTGAAATCGAAATCCGCGACGTGTCGCTGAGTTACGAAACGCCCGCCGGGCGCGTGCAGGGCGTCAAGGAGGTCTCGCTCGATATCGAGCAATCCGAATTCCTCTGCCTGCTGGGCCCGAGCGGCTGCGGAAAGTCCACGCTTCTCAACATC
>JAEVZN010000401.1 GCA_023392205.1 Pseudomonadota bacterium | reverse complement strand
CTCCTGGATGCCGCGCGCCTTGGTGGCCGCATCTTCGGTGACGGTTGCGGCAAAGGCGAAGCGCTCGGCGACGCCGGGTCCGAAATTCGGTTTGGTGCGGGAGACGAAATCGCCATAGACGCTCCAGATTTCCCGCGACTGGATGATACGGAAGGCTTCGCGCCATGCATCGAGACCGTCCGGCGCGATTTTCTGGTGCGAGAGCGCAGGCAAGTCGCCGCTCATCGCGGCCAGCACATCCTTCATCAACGACTCCACGCTCGCATCGGCCTCGGCAAAGGCGTCGTCGACCACGATCGCGCGGGTTATGTCTGCCGCTGTCGATGTGCCGCCGAGCAGCACCGGTCCGATGCGCCGGAACAGGCCGGGACTTGTGGTGAACCAGCCGATGGCATCGAAGGATTCCGCCATCAGCATGGCGCCGGCCGCATCGACACGGCCATGCGTGGTGCGGATGCCATACAGCCCGCAGAACGAGGCGGGGACCCGTACCGACCCGCCGGTATCGCTGCCGATCGCGATATCGCAGGCGCCCGATGCCGCCGCCGAGGCCGAGCCGCTCGACGAGCCGCCGGGCAGGCGGCCCGGCGCACGCGGATTGACCGGCGTGCCGTAATGCGCATTCACCCCGGCGACGCTGTAGAAGAACTCGTCGCACACCGTCTTGCCGATGATGGTGCCGCCGGCATTGAGCAATTGCTGCACCACCGGCGCATTGCGGGCGGCCGGTTGCTGCGCGGCCAGCCAGTCCGGATTACCGCCACCGGTGCGCTCGCCCGCAATGTCGAACATGTCCTTGATCGCGATATTCAAGCCGGCCAGCGGGCCGTCGGCCCCGCCTTTCAGCGGGGCTTTGAGATCGTGCGGGACGAAGGCAGAGCGGATACGGGTGGGCATGCGGTATGTGTCCTCACTTATGATTGGCCGGAACAGAAGCCCTCGGGATCAAGTGTTCTGTTGCGCCAGATACCAGTCGAGAATCTGTTCCCCGGTCCAGGACACGACGCCCGGCCTGCCGAGAATTTCCGAGAAGGTGCGCTCGACATGGGCGACACGGTGCGGCACGCCCGACAGATAGGGGTGGCAGGCCATGGCCATGATCTTCGGACGCTCGGCGCTCTCTTCATACAGCACATTGAAATGATCCATGGCACGCTCATAGAACATGCCGGACGGATGATATTGCGAGGTCCACATCACAATGTCATGGATTTCGAAATTGTAGGGCAGCGCGACCACCGGTTTGTGTTTCGTCTTCAGCGTCACCGGCTCGTCGTCCAGCACCCAGTCGCCGATATATTCGACACCGGCCTCGCTCAGGTAATCCAGCGTGTCGAAGGTCTGCGTCAGGCCCGGCCCGAACCAGCCGCGCGGACGCTTGCCGGAGAATTTCTCGATCAAGTCCATCGACTTGCCAATGCTGGCGCGCTGGTCGTCGAGCTTGTGCATCGGGATCTGCTCATAGCCATGAGCGTTCAGCTCCCACCCGGCTTCGAGACAGGCATTCACCACCTGCGGATAGCTGTCGCAGACGCGCGCATTCAGCGTCACGGTCGGTGTCGCGCCGGCGCGCTCCAGCGCCTTTTTCAGCCGCCAGAATCCGACCCGCATCCCGTATTCGTGCCAGCTCCAGTTCGGATGGTCCGGGAGCAGCGGCTGCAATTGCGGCGGCACGATCACCATACGCGCCATGGCGCGCGAGATGTCCCAGTCCTCCAGCGCCAGCACCGGCCACACCACGAGGCGAACGCCTTCCGGTAATTTCAGGGCCGGCCGGCCTTCAATGGGTGAAAACGCAATCCGTTCGCGTGGCTGCATGGGTTATCCTCCATTACTGTCTTGAAGTTTTCTTGGAGCCGGTCGAGGCCGGCCGTTATGGCTCAGGTAATCACGCGCACGGGCTTGCCGTCGAGCCAGGCGCGGATCGCCTCGACGGTGCCGCCATAGAACAGGCGGTAGCCATCCTGCGTCACATAACCCAGATGCGGGGTGAGGATGACATTGGAAAGCTTGCGCAGAGGATGCTCGCGCGGCAGCGGCTCGGTATCGAAGACATCGAGTGCGGCGCCCGCGATGCGGCGGTCCTTCAGCGCCGAGATCAACGCCGCCTCGTCGATGATCGGCCCGCGCGAGGTGTTGATGATCGAGGCGGTGGGTTTCATCATTGCCAGTTCGGCGGCGCCGATCAGGCCACGGCTGCGCGGTGACAATTGCAGGTGGACCGTGATGAAGTCGGATTGCTGGAACAGGTCTTCCTTGATGGCATAGGTGACCCCGGCGGCTTCGCACTTCTCCGGCGTCAGGTTCTGGCTCCAGGCCAGCACATTCATGCCGAAGGCCTGTGCCACTTTCGCGACCCGAGTACCGAGATTGCCAAGTCCGACAATCCCGAGCGTATGGCCGAACAGATCGCCGCCGATGGTGGATTGCCAAGCTTCGCCGGCCTTCATGCGGGCATTCTCGTAGCCGATATGGCGGACCAGATCGAGCAGGAGCCCGATGGTGAGTTCGGCGGTCGGATGTTTCGCACCGTCGGTGCCGCACAGCACGATACCACGCTCCTTGGCGGCGGCGACGTCGACCGCGGCATTGCGCAGGCCGGTGGTAACCAGAAGTTTCAGGTCCGGCAATTGCGCGAATAACTCGCGCAGAAACGGCGTGCGCTCGCGCATGATGCAGACGATATCGAAGCCCTGCAGTGCCGTCGCCACAGCATTGGTATCGCCGAGCGGGGCATTGAAGACCGTGACATCGACATCGCCCGTGACCGCAGGCCAGTCGGCCATCGACAAGGCGACATTCTGGTAATCGTCGAGCACGGCGCAGCGATAACGCATCCGGTGATCCTCGATGTGGAGAGGTGAGGCAGGTGGGTGGCGGACGGGTCCAGCAATACCGGACATGCCGCGAGGTGCAAGCCGTCCGTATGGCGGCGGACAATATATGCCGTGCCGGCGGCGGCCTTTGAACCTGAACCTGGATGCGGCCGACCCACCTATTGGATCGACCATGCGAGACTGATATGCTCTCCGCCGCGCAATCCGGGCGGGGAGTGCGGAGGTATGAATGATTCGGCTGGCACCCATGCTGTGCGGCCTTCTGGCCGCCTTTGCCGTTTTTAGCGGCGAGGCGCGCGCCGAGAAGCGCGTGGCGCTGGTCATCGGCAACAGCGCCTATCAGAACGCACCGAAACTCGCCAATCCCGCCAATGATGCCAATGCCATGGCGGCGATGTTCCGCGAGAACGGGTTCGACGTTGTCGAGGCGCGGCTCGATCTCGGCAATCTGGAATTCAAGCGGGCGGCCCGCGAATTCACCCTTGTCGCGCGCGATGCCGATATCGCGGTGATGTATTATGCCGGGCACGGCATCGAGGTGAACGGCACGAATTATCTGCTGCCGGTCGATGCCAAACTCGCCACCGATTTCGATGTCGAGGACGAGGCGCTGTCGCTGGACCGTCTGGTGCGCGCGCTGGAGCCGGCCCGCCGGCTGCGGCTGATCATTCTGGATGCCTGCCGGGACAATCCGTTCGTGAGTGGGATGCAGCGCTCGATCTCCAGTAGAAATGTCGCCACCGGACTGGCCAAGGTGGAGCCCGCGGTCAGCGATACCCTGATCGCCTTTGCCGCCAAGGCCGGCTCGACGGCCGATGACGGGCGCGGCGACCATTCGCCCTTCACCACGGCGCTCCTGAAGAACCTGTCGGTGCCCGGCCGCGATGTGCGCATCGCGCTTGGCTATGTGCGCGACGAAGTGGTGAAGGCGACGGGCAACAGGCAGGAGCCGTTTGTCTATGGCTCGCTCGGCGGCGCCACTGTGGCGCTGGTGCCGGAGAAGAGCCGCGAGATCGCGGTGAAACCCGTCCAGCCTTCGCCCTCCACGGTCGATCCGCGTCGCGATTACGAATTTGCCGAGCGCGTCGGCACGAAAGAGGCATGGGACCTGTTCCTCTCGCGCCATAAGACCGGCTTCTACGCCGATCTGGCGCGTGCCCAGCGGGCCAAGCTGACAGGCGACACCGAGCAGCAGGGGGCCAATGCGCCGTCAGTCCCGCCGGTGCCAGGCCCCGCGCAACCGGGTCCGGCGCAGATTGCGGTGCTTCCCGCTCCTGCGGAGCCGCAGCGCAGTACCACGCCGGAGCCGGAGGAATCGCAGCAATCCGGACCGCAAATTGCCGTGCTGCCGCCGCCGGAGATGGACCAGCGGACATTGACGCTCGGCCTGCAGGCCGAACTGAAACGGGTCGGCTGCGATCCGGGTACGCTCAACGGCACATGGACGCTGAAATCGCAGCAGGCGCTCGATCGCTTCAACAAGCGCGCCGGCACAAAACTCGACATCAAGGTGGCGTCGCTCGGTGCATTTGACGCCGTGAAAAGTCAGCGCGGCCGCATCTGTCCGCTGGTCTGCGGAGCCGGCGAGCGCATTGAGGGCGATACGTGTGTCGCCATTCCGAAGGAAACCAAACCGGCGAAGAAAGAAGCGGCCCGTCCGCCTCAACCCGCGCCCCGCGAGCGGGTCCGGGAACGGGTGCGCGAGCGGGTGCACGAGCGCGTGAGCCGGCCCGCGCCGCGCGCGGCCTGTCCGCCCGGTTCGTCGCCGATGCCGCAGGGCGGACGGATGTGCTGCGAGATCACGCCCGAGCGCGGCGCTTCGCGGATCTTCTGCCCGTAGAGATGTGGACA